>JASHQD010000630.1 GCA_030037755.1 Terriglobia bacterium | reverse complement strand
TTTAAGTCCAGCGCGCTCTGGTATTCCCTGATTGCGCCGATCAAATCGCCTACTTCGGCAAGCGCGCCCTCGAGAAAGAAATGAGCATCGGGCTCGTCCGATCGCAGGCGAATCGCCTCTTCAAGTTCAACGACCGCCGCAGGGAAGTCCTCTAGGTTGTAAAGTGCGGTGCCTAAGCCCAGGTGCGCTTGGTCCAGTTCAGGCTGGAGCCGGATGGCCCTCCTGAAATGATCCACGGCCCTGCTCAGATCACCTGCAACCTGAAGACAGAAACCCAGGTTGACATGAGCGCTGACGTCGTTGGGGTCAATGTCCAAAGCCAATCTCAGTTGAAGAATGGCCTCGTCAGTCGCCCCTCCCTTGAGTAGCAGAATGGTCATGTTGCTGCACGCAAACCCCGCTCGTGGCTCAGGCCGCAGCCCCGCTCTGTATTCAGCGAGTGCGCCGTCAGAATCCCCGGTTGCCTCCAGCGCACCCGCGAGAGCAAAACGGCCAGCCGCATTTCGGGGATCAGAAAGGAGCCCTCGTCGATACTCGGCGATGGCTTCAGGAAGGCGGCCTTGACGTTTTAGAGCGTCTCCTGACGCGAAGTAAATGCCACCAGTGCTGAACGCTGTATATTTACTCAGTGAGCGGACTGTCCGGAATCCGGACAAGGGGAGCAAATGATCGACACACTCCGGGGCATCCTGCCGCAGCCCACCGCCATTCTGGCGCCCGCTCGCGCCTCACCGGGGCCGCGTATCGCTCGACGCGCCTCTTGCCGGTGCGCGCCGCTGGTGTCGCTGATAATTCGGGGGTCCCGTCGACTTGGTAGCCTTGTACTGCGCCATCAAAGTTAGCAGGCGCGTCATGCTGTCCATGACCGTTCCTGAAGTTTTGCGGGGCGGCCCGGATTCGACCGCCCCAACTGGGCAAGCGGCGGGGGAACATCGGGCCGCTTTTGAGGAAATCAGCGTATCAGACTTTTGGTATAACCTAGGAGTTTATATTTCCGGGTATGTGAAATATACAATTCCGAATAAAAGTTTTGTCGGCTGTTGCTGCTGCTCGCAGGCGGGTCTAAAAATCCACCTTGCCGGGCGCAGGGGCACGCCAGACTGGGAGACGGCATTGCCGCCGGCTGACTCCCCTCCGGCCCGCTTGCCTCCCCACCATCGCCTGTGACGCCTGTCACTGAAATCCTTACAGGCAGTTATTACGGTATAGCCAAACGAGTTCGCTTCATACCGGGGCACCGTAAATGGGTTACCACCTTTCAAAACCGCGCCCCAGACCTATTTGACACTCGATTGCCGTCAGGTGTGTACATGCAGTGGCCAATGTTCATAAGTGTTGGGGCCTCCTGACCAGAGGCCCCGTTTTTTTGACTTGGAAAAAGCCCTCGTCCGCTGTTTGGGGGAACGGGGCTGCTGAAACCTGGCATTTCGGAGCCCCGTTTTTTAAGCGTAAAATCAAAAGTAGCCCACTACTCGCGCGTCGGTGATGGGTATTACCAAATCTCACCCAGAGCCATGACAGACTATTGAAAGGTGTGGTAATGTCTGGAGCACTACAACCCTCGCCGGTGTTTACCCCGTTCTACACCGGCCCTGTGCGTGAGGGAGGGGGCGCAAACACACTGGCCGTGCGTCCCCTCTCCCGGTTCCCCCGTCTGCCGTTGCCCATCAGCGGCCAACTTGCCGTAGGGACCAAGTTAAGCGGCCGGCAGTCTCAGCAGTAAAGTCTAAGTTGACAGCCCAGTCAAACGAAGCGCGGCCTTGCCCGGCGCGGACATCGAGTTCACCCGGTAACCTTTGGTGCCTTGCGGGACGCCATGTTCTCGGTTAGCATCGCTGAACCCCGAGGAGCTTACCAATGATTACCTGGCGAACGGCTGTCCTGGGAAATGGACGGTGAGCGAGGACGCCCAGCACGTTTTGCGTCGCATACCTCAGCCGGGTTCACGGGGTACGAGTAGCTCGGGGACGCCGTCAAGGGACCGGTTTTCGAGGGTCGAGCGTGATGAATCTCATGCCGGGCACTGGATGACCACATCATGAGGCGTCGGTTGCCTTTGTCCAGCCAAGGATAGGAATACCGCTGCAACATAGTTGAAGACTGCTAACTTATTTGGTTGTGTAACTCGGATGAATAGCCGGTTCCGCTGTATACTCCTCAAGGAAGGCAAGGCACGCTCGCGTGGAGAAGCTGCTGCAACCCGGCATTATGCTGCTTCCAGTGGTCGTATTTGCTGTTCTCACCGTTTGGCGGCTCACGCGCCGGTGAAGCTGACAGATTCCACAGGCGGTTGAGGGTCAGTCGCCTTGACACAGCAAAGACATTATCAACGGCTGAATAGTCTACTTGACAACAAGCGTACATTATCATACAAGAGCTTGTGCAGCCCGGCGCAGCAAGCGGCCAAATCCCAAGGGGGGGCTGGGAAAGTTGGTCGCGCCCAGGGGGGCGGACAGCCGCGCCGGGCCGCACAAACTTTGATGCCGCCGGTTCCGACCGGGGAGCGCCAGCATATAGGCGTGATTCTCGATCTTCTTTGCCGAAGGCGTTCGTGAGCCGGCTGCATCGCGCGGCGACCCTCTGTCCCTTTCCTCTTAGCTCACCGCCAGCCCGTTTACAGGGCTTGACTGCCGGTGATAATCTCTCTGCGCGGGAAGCCCAGCACCGGTGTTCCCCCAAGTGCATTGGCGCTGGTCAATGCGGCGGGAGGATATGAGGCCCTTCGATGGGGTTGGAGGTGGACGCTCACCCTCCCGCCGCCTGCTATAGATGAAGCCTGAAGGCTATGCTCAGGGAACCTCTAATCGCCGGTGTGGGCCTGGACGACACAGCGCGAGTCGTGAGCCTCCTGCGGTCTCATCGCGCAATGCTTGATGAGTTGGAGGAGCTTTTGACCGAATGCGCCGACGATCAGCGGATAGTGATCGCGGTCAAGGGCTTGATGCTATCGGCAGCTTACCTGAATCAGCTTTTCTCGCCCCGGAACGACTGTCCGGACACTCGGCAGGATTGACAATCTGATGGTGTTTGCTCCCTTGTCCGCAAAGCGGACAAGGAGGGGTAGTTCACTTCGCAGTTAATGCCGCTGAACGACCTTGACACTGGCTTTCCAAGAGGCGTAAACCAATCTAGACAGACTGCGGTTAACGCAGCATCTCTCATCATGACCAAAAGGGGGGAAGGTTCCGACATGCGCCTTCCCCTGCTTTCCTGACCGAGCAGCATCCCAAGCCCGCGTTGACAACCCAATTAAACCAGGCGTATACCGTACAGTACAAGACTGCGACTAACGCAGCTTCTCAAGACGTGGCCTTGGGGGAGAGTGTCACGGTTCCGCCCTCTCCCCCCGTCTTCCGTCTCGTGATCCCGACAAGTGGGACAAAAATCTCCGTGTTTCATGACGCGCAGCATGGTAAAGATTGGCGAGCGAATCCGTGACCTGCGTAAGAAGCGCGGTCTTGCTCAGCGTGACATCGAGCGGGCCACTGGGATGCTGACGGCTTACATCTCACGAGTCGAACGTGGGCACGTCAGTCCATCCCTTGAGAGTATTGAGCGATTCGCTCGGGCGCTGCAAGTCCCGCTGCATGAGCTGTTCCGTGACGGCCCTGAGAGTGCCGAGCCTGGCAGCGAACACCACCATGCCTCGCTCGGGGCGTTTTCCCAGTGCATCCGCAACATGAAGCCTGCCGATCGGGAACTCTTGGTAAGGTTGGCGCGCCGGTTCGCCAAAACCGATGAGTAGCGAGCAGGTGCTCATAATGCTCTTCTATTGCAACGCCAGGTCATCCGTAGGCGCCGCACCAGTACCCGCGCTTGACAAAGATTGACAACTCGGTTAGAAGGAGATATAAGAAACTGCGGGCCAAGACGCATCGTTCTCATCTTGTGGTTCTGGCCTCTTAGAGGCGAACGTCCTCGGCCTCGTAGAGCACGCCCATCCCGCCGCCGCCCAGCTTTGGGCCGAGCCGATGGTGAGAAACAGTTTTATCGGGCAACTCGACTGCCTTAGCCCCGCGAGTGACGCTGTACTCAGACACCGCCTCATGGTAGCATTTCCGCGTCCGGCGCTGGTGCGGCGGACGGGTCCCTGCGCTCCGCTGTTTTTGGAATGGCTGAAACGGGAGAGCCCTGCGACCGTCTTTCCGGGGATTCCCTATGGTTCTAGAGCCGTATGAGTATGTGGTCTATCAGGGGCCTGGCACCGATATCAACGACGAATGTTCGATGCGCGTGTTCTGGCGTTCAAACGCCGGAGGCTGGCATTACAATCGCATCGACCAGTGCGGCTGGGGTTTGATTGATGCATACACGACGGATTGGAACTACCAGCAACATATCAATTATAACTACAACGTTGATGCCAGTCAGATTAATCCGGCGGGCCCGACTGCCATCGCCGAGCTCTGGTCTTCGGTCGGGGACGAAGACTGGCGGTATCACAACCTCACGCAGTTAGCGGGCGCCCCTGCTCCTATTGGTAATACGGCTCTGGCCGGCTACAGCACCCTCTGGAACCAGCAGCAGCACGTCAATTTTATCGGTAATTACGAAGCTAGCGGACTGGCGATCTACGAGCTGTGTTATTCGGAGAATGGGGGCTGGCGGTGTCACAACCTAACCCAGCTGGCAGGCGCGCTGCAGTTTAATTCGTGGTTTCTGGACGGGTACACTACGCCTTGGAACGAGAATCAGCACGTCATCGGTTGCGACTATAGCAACGGACATATTTACGAGCTGTGGTACTCGGAGAGTACTGGCTGGCGGCACAATGACCTCACTCAACTGGCGGGCGCGCCAAGCGTGAACGGAGCGTCCATGCTTATCGCGTATCCGACACCGTGGAACCAGCAGGAACATGTCATTTGCCAATTCGGTGCTGTTTCCCCCTCCTCGCAGCCCGCCTTCCACATTCAGGAGCTGTGGTATTCGGCGAGTGGAGGCTGGCGGCACAACGACCTTACTGACTTGGCGAACGCTCCTGCGTCGGGCAGTTGGGCGCTGGCGGCTTACATCACGCCCTGGAACAATCAGCAGCATGTGATCTATGTCGACGCCAACGGGCCCGAGGGAATCTCCGGCTCTATCCACGAGCTGTGGTACTCGGAGGCGACGGGTTGGCAACACAATAACCTAAGTCAGTTAGCGGGGGTTGAGAACACCTATTCGTCCTGGTACAACTTTTACCCTCCGTATGGGTTTTATTGGCCGCTTATAACCGGATATGCCACGCCTTGGGACCATTACGAGCATGTGATCTGGGTCCCCTTCGACGGCAACGGCTACGGCAACGTCCACGAACTCTCGTATCCGGAGGGGGGAGCGTGGACGGATACTAATATGACGCAACTGGCGGATGCTCCGGCTCTCAGCAATGTTTTCGTCCCAAACAACAACTCGCTGAATATACTGGGGGACATCGGCTATGCCCTTCCAAGTTAGTTTCACTCTGCGCCTGCCAGGGCGTACCTGCTAGCCTACCTCCTGCCCTTGGCAGCCCGATCCGCGCGGTTCACCCACGGGCAAGGGCCCGGCACGGGAAATCCGCGAGTACTTCATCCCGGACTTCAGCCGTTGGAAGGACCACGATCGCTACCAGGACGCGTTTGATAGCCTGCTCCACGATCTGAAGTACGAAGGTGCTGCTCGCGCGTAGGACTGGCCAGCTTAACTCGTACCCGAAGGAATGCCCGGCGCCATGATAGTCTCCGCCGGGCGCTGATGAGCTGGACTATTACTCGCTCGGACCAAAGGGTCTGGCTGAGAAGACTGGCCTGAATTCGGCTCGCGCGTTCGCCTCGTCTCTCCTCTCTGCCGCCAGGACAGTACTGAATACTTCAAGGCAGTTCAGATCGGTCGGTCTGTGTTCAAACGGTACAGCTTCAAGGCTCTCAATGCACTTGAAGAAGCTCTCAGGACCGTTGATATGGAGAAGGTATGGCAGTTGAATAAGCCGTCCGGCGGAGGGTAAACTGGGAAACTGGTACGGGGGCCGGGCTGAACAACGCCGTCGCAGGGGGAACTGCAAGGCCATGAGACTCTTCGTCCGGCCTCGCCGATTACGACTGTTTTCAGTTCCATGCCTCCCGAGAGAAGGGCCCATCGCAGGTTTATGAGAATGACGGCTCAGCCACGCAACGGATCAAGCAGGAAGGCTACTGGCCAGGGAGTAATGCGAGCGTTGCGACCTCGCTAGCTCTGGCATGAACGCCGCGTTGATCGGCTTCATTTTCTCCCCGGCTAAGGAGTCGGCGCAACTAGCGCCGCCCCGGCGCCCGCTTCTTCATTCTATAGATGAGAATAAGCAGCACCGCCACCGCCAGTACTCCAGCTCCCACGCGGATCAAGGTTACGTTGTCCATTGGTGTCCTCTCTGAGCGGAAGTATCCTCCTTAAAATGCTCGACGGATTATAGCACTGCGCCGAAATGAGTGCTCCAGATTGAGCGGCGAGCAACGCGCCGCCACTACCAACATCATTCTGGGCCGCCGAGCAATGGCGGCGGCGCAGCAGACACTTGCGCCACCCCTGACGCGGAAGTCCGTCCAGGTAAGCCACCGATTGAGAGAGACTTCGAGGATGGACGTGATTACTACGCGTTCGAGGGGCGCCAGCCGCCCGCTGCGCCGGCTGACCGTGTTAAGGTGGCCTTTGGGTTCGAGTTGGCCATGATCATCCGGTTCTATCTGGACCCGGCGACTGGGCAGCCGCACGTTCTGAATCACGGCGTTGAGGAGATGGAAGTTTTCGACGTGTTGGAAGCTCCGGGCGAAGACAGAGCGGGACGCGACGGCTCGAGGGTCGCAACCGGACAAACCGCGGCAGGGCGCTACCTCGCCTGATCTATGTGCCCGACCCGGACCCCGAGAGCGTCTTCGTTATTACGGCGTACGAGCTCACGGGCAAGCCGTTGCGGGCTTACCGCAGGCGCAGGAGAATGACATGAGCCAGAACAGATTTCCGGCCGGCTGGGATGAGGAACGAGTGCAGCGTGTGCTCAAGCACTATGACGAGCAGACAGCCGAAGAGGCTGTGGCCGAGGACGAAGCTGCGTTTGAGAATCGAGACGAAACCGTGATGAAGGTCCCGCACGAGTTGGTTTCTGCTGTTCGCCAATTGATCGCAAAGCACCGAGTTCCAAAACATTAGGAAAAGTGGGGGTGGCGACGACATAACAGTGTAGTGTCGTCGCCACGCATACTCCAAAGCTTCGCTCAGAAGCCTTCCAGCATCCACATATTGCTGGTGGTGACCTGTTCCGATAGAGCGAGGTAACGGCCGTCCGGCGAAGGGATGACCCACATCGAGCGTTCGTTTCTCTCGGTTTGCCACAGGGGCAAGGCATTTCCCTTCAGGTCCACTCGGAGCACCGTGTTGCCTTGAGGCGAGCCGGAGCTGCAGTAAAAACCCTTACCGTCCGGCGACCACTCCAGTTGCGCAATGCTCGGCCAACCCTTCACGGTAATTTCACGATCGGTGCCGCCGGTGAGGGAGAACAGGTGAATGCGAGCCTCAGCCACGCCGATGCTCGGCACGGCAAGCATCGATCCGTCAGGAGACAACCCTAAGGAGAAGTAGTTCGTCGATGGGTCCCTCTCAATTGTTCTGAGCAACTTGCCTCTGCCATGGAGAGGGTCGAACGCCGTAATCGTCACCTGTTTTTCATCCTGGCTTACCTCCGCGACCACACAGAGCCTTGCCGGAGCGCGGGCGCAGCCGTAGCGGCCAACGCCCCGTACGACCCTGAAATTCATGACAAGCTGAGGGACTCCGCCGTTCACGGAGAGGCGCATCAGCCGGCGCTCAGTCGAAGGTTGTTTGGGGATTTCATGGTAAAGGATCCAGGCGCCGTCGGGGCTGAGAGCGGGGTAGTCGCCGATGATCTGTGTTGCGTTAACCGCCAACTCCGCCGTCTCCTGGGTGATTCCCTGCCTGAAGAGGCTCGTCATGTTACTGTCTGAGAAGAACAGTACGCCTTTGCTATCTGCCGTCCATCCGGTGGGATAATCGTGGGCATCGTCATGGGTCAACCGTCGAGGGGGATTCATGCGTGTTCCGCCGGCTGCGAGTTCACCAAGGTAGACCTGCTGCTGGGAAGTCGACCTTTGCAGCACCAACTGCTTGCCATCCGCAGTCGCGTTCATCAA
>JASHQD010000048.1 GCA_030037755.1 Terriglobia bacterium | reverse complement strand
CTTTCTCATCTACCATCAGCTCGGGCACGATTACTTCCTACAGGCGAGGCTACAAATCTACGTCGATGTCGGCGTGATCACCGCCGTCGTGCACTTCACCGGCGATCTTTCGAGCGCCTACCTGTCCCTCTATCTGGTGGCCATCATCCTGGCGAGCATTCTGTTCTCCCGCGCGGAGGCTTACCTGGTGGCAGGCGTGAGCTTTGCCTGTCTCGGCGGAATGACGGAGATCGCCAATCTGCCGGGCCTCTACCCCTGGCTGGTAGCGCGCCATCCGTCGTTGGGCTTTTTCGCCTCGTCCTCGGCGCCCATGGATCCGCGCGCGCTGGGCGTGAGGATCGCGGCCAGCCTCTTCGGATTCTTCGCCGTCGCCTACCTTTCGAGCTTCCTTGCGGAAACCCTCCGGCGCACGGACGTGGAGTTGCGCGACAAGGCCGGCCAGGTGGAGAGCCTCGCCGCCATCAATGAGAACATCATCCAGAGCATGCGCGGCGGATTGATTCGCACCGGGCTCGACGGCCTGATCTACGAGCTGAATCCCGCGGGCGAGCGCATCCTGGGCAGATCCGCCGGGGAGATGAAAGGACAACGCATCCAGACGGCGCTGCCCCAGCTCGAGCTGCCCGTGCGGGGATCGTCTGCGGCGGGATTGCCCGCGCTTCATCATCGAGCCGTCATTCCCGCGAAAGCGGGGATCCACGACTTCACATCGAGCGCAGCGCCGCCTCAGAATGGTGCGGAGCCCGCTGAGGGCGGCTACGCGCGGCGCGAGATCACCTACCGGCGGTCCGACGGCGCGGTACGGATTCTCGGCTACTCGGTCTCGCCGCTGAGGCTTCCCGAGAAAGGGGTCGCGGGCTACATCTATACTTTTCAGGACCTCACCGATGAGAAGAGCCGCGAGGCGGAATACCAGGCCCGCGACCGCATGGCCACGCTCGGGCGTGTGGCGGCGGCGATCGCGCACGAGATTCGCAACCCGCTGGCGTCCATCGCGGGTTCGGTGCAGGTGCTGCAGAGCCTGGGTGGCCTGGAGAGCGATCAGGCCAAGCTGATCGAGATCGTCAACCGGGAGTCGTCGCGGCTGGAGAAACTCGTCTCGGAATTCCTCGCTTACTCGCGGGAGCAGCGGCTGAAATTCCGCACCGTCGACCTCGTCGCCCTGTTGGAGGAGACGCTGCTCCTGATCGAGCATCATCCGCGAGTGCTGCCGGGGGATTGCAGGCTGGAACGGCGCTTCCCGGCGAAGCCGGTGATGGCCGAAGTCGATCCCGATCGCATGCGCCAGGTGCTCTGGAACGTCTGCGATAATTCGCTGAAGGCCATGCCCGCAGGCGGAGTGCTTACTGCGGGCGTCGAGGACGATGGCAGCGCGACTGTGCGCGTGATCCTTGCCGATACCGGCGTCGGACTCACCGCCGAGCAACTTGACCGTCTGTTCGAGCCGTTCCGTCCCGGATTCGCGCAAGGCACGGGTCTTGGACTTGCGATCACGCGCCAGATCGTCGAAGCGCACGGGGGGGGTATCCGCGTCGAGTCGCGGCCGGGCGAAGGCACGCGATTTGTGATCGATTTGCCGCGCGACCACGAGGCTGGTCAGGAAGCGGAGCTCCCGGAAGCGGCCGCCCATGGCGCAAAAACTTGAGAATCGAGAGTAGGCCGGCACGAGCATCCGATTTTCGATTTCAGACTCTCGACTTTTCGGCTCTCGGCTCTCGACTCTCAACTCTCGACTCTCGACTTTCTTGTTTGCCTCCACTCCCGTTAGGATGGAAGACGATGTCCAATCCAAACGACAAGCGACTGGGAATGGAGGCACGCATCTGCCGCCGCGATTTCCTGAACTCCACGCTGCTCGCCTCCGGCGGCCTGCTGCTCAGCCCGGCGTTCCCGCGGCAACTGCTGGCCGAAGGCCCGGACGACGATTGGACCGGGCCGGGCGGCACGGGGGACTATGCCACGTCAAACGGCAACACCGCCGAGGTGATGAACGCCGCGCATCGCATTCGCGATCATGCCTTCGATGCCCCGCCCGCCGATACCATCGATACCGGCGAGACCTTCGATTGCGTGATCGTGGGCGGCGGCATCAGCGGACTGGCCGCGGCGCTCGCCTTCAAGACTCAAGGCGGCGACGGCGTGAAGTGCCTGGTGCTCGAGAATCACCCCATGTTCGGCGGCGAGGCGCGCCGCAACGAGTTCATGGTCGACGGCCAGCGCGTGATGGGCCCACAGGGCGCCGATCACTTCCAGATTCCCTACCCTCACAGCTTCATCGCGCGCTTCTACGAGATGATCGGCCTCGACCTCGCCGGGTTCAAATACCAGACGTGGGGCAGCCCGCTCGCGGAGATCAGCCTCGGCCGCACGTTCGAGCAGATGCCGGGGCCCAACGGTACGTGGTTCGGCGCGAGGTTTGGCCAGAATCCCGGCATCTGGTTGATAGGCTCAGAAGCCCGCAATCCCGACAACCTTCCCGTGCCGCCGGCTATGCGTGCCGAGTTGCGACGCCGCCGCGGGCGCGCGCATGAATCCGCCAAGCCTTACGACTATCCCGGCGACGCCAAGTCGCGGCGGCTCGACAGCATGACCATCGAGCAGCACCTGATCGAGGATCGCGGGCTCACCGAGGACGTGATCCGCACCTTCATGACGCCCGGCGAAGGTGGCGGATACGGACTCGGTCCCGACGTGCTCTCGGCTTATTGCGAGTACGCTTTCGACGACTTGCACTGCCTTGACGACAGCGCTGAGACCGGCTGGCAGGCGTTTCCGGGCGGGAACGAAGGAATCGGGCGCCACATCGTGAAAACGTTGATTCCCGATTCGATTCCCGGTCCGAAGACGCTCGAAGCGGTCTCGCGGAACAGCGTGGATTTCTCCGCGCTCGATCCGCCAAATGCGGATCGCCCGGCGCGGGTCAGGCTGGGCGCGACGGTGGTTCGCGTCGAACACGAATATCCGGGGCAACCGGGAAAATCCGGCTTCGTCTGGATCACGTACACGCGTGAAGGTAAGGTGTATCGATTGAAGGCGCGCTCGGCGGTGATGGCGGGCGGCTGCTGGACCACCAAGCGCGTCGTGCGCGATCTGCCCGCGAGTTATCTGGAAGCTTACAGCCAATTCTATCGCTCACCCTGCATGGTGATGAACGTCGCCGTGCGCAACTGGATGTTCCTGTACAAGCTGGGAATCTCGGGCGCGAGTTGGTACGAAGGTCTGGGCAGCTTCGTTTGCGTCCACAAAGTGCCGCTCTTCTCGACTGATCAGAAGACGATCGGGCCGGAATCGCCCACGGTACTCACCTTCAAGGTGCTCTATTGTTATCCCGGCCTCGGGATCGAGGAACAGGGCAATCGCGGACGCACCGAACTGCTGGCCACATCGTTCCGTGAGTACGAACGCCAGATTCGCGAGCAAATGACCGAGATGTTCGGCCGCACCGGATTCGATTCGAGGCGCGACATCGCGGGAATCGTCCTGAATCGGTGGGGCCACGCTTACGTGAATCCGCAACCCGGATTCTTCTTCGGGAAAAACGGCCAGCCCGCGCCGCGCGAGATTCTGCGCAACGTCCCCTTCGGGCGCATTACGTTCGCCAACACCGATCTCGGCGGAACCGCGGACCACAAGGTGGCGATTATCGAAGGCCATCGCGCCGTGGGACAGGTCCTGGATAGGATCCTGACGTAGCGGCGGTCCTGGTTGCCGCGCGATGTTCTCACCACGAGGCCAGCCACTCCACAGGCCCGGCCCCTGCCAAATATGCTCCACATTGCCGCCCTTGCAAAATCCTGCGCCGGGTGTATTCTCTTAATGTCATAAGAAATCACGACTCGTTATAGCTAATTCATACAGGCGGCACATAGCTTCGCCTGCGTAGCACGTTTGGTCCGTCAATAGCAGGATCCGTACAGCAATTCTACTTGCCCGGTGGAATCCCGATGGTATTAACGACGGATGTGGCGCGCGAGGCGATGATGCAGAGGTTCCGCCGGGGCGATTGACGCCCCACGGCATCGCGACTCGCGGAGGGGGAACGATGCTTCGCAGCTTGACACGCCTGGGGCTCTTGTTGCTGGCGGTGAGCCCGCTGGCAGCAGGGCTGGCAAGAGCCCAGGACTGGCCCCAGATCCCAAAAGAAGACTGGGCGCTGAAGGATGACCCTGCCAATCCGGGCGCCGCAGCGATCATTCTCTATCGTGAAGAGATTACCGACGACAAGAACGCGTATTCCCAAAACTATTACCGCGTGAAGATCCTCAAAGACGAGGGTAAGAAATACGGCGACATCTCCATACCCTTCCTTAAGAATGTGAGCAGAATTGAGGATGTGGCCGTGCGCACAGTGCACGCCGACGGCCGTATCACCGAATTCGACGGCAATGTCTACACCAAAGAGGTCGTGAAAGCGCGCGGCGTAAGCTACCTCGCCAAAACCTTTACGCTGCCCGAGGTCGAACCTGGAAACATCATCGAATACCGCTACACCGAGCGGAAGAAGATCGACGCTGGATTCAGGTCGTGGTTCTCGGGCGGGGGCGCCTCGCGGACGGCGAATTGGATCGTCCAGGACGATCTCTTCACAAAACACGCTCATTTTGTGTTCGTCCCTATTCCCAATTTTGGTTTGAGTTGGACGTGGACAGCGATCCCCGTCGGCAGTACGCCCCAGCGCCGTAAGGACGGCGCGGTCGAGTACGTTGCCGAAAATATTCCCGCTTTTCAGGCTGAGGACTATATCCCGCCGGAGGACACACTCAAGGCGCGGGTGGAGTTTTTCTACTTCTACACGGCGGTTCCCAAGAACGCACTGGACACATCATGGTACTGGAAGGGTCAGGGCAAGCAGGTCGCTGATGCCGTGGAAGCCTTCATCGGCAAGGACAAGAGCTTCTCGCGGGAGGTGGCGGCAGTCACAGACGCGTCGGATCCACCCGAAGTAAAGCTTCATAAAATCTATGACCGCGTGCAGAAGATTCGGAATCTCAGCTTTGAAGAACAGAAAACCCAGCAGGAAGAGAAGCACGAGGACATTCGTGAGAATCGCACGGCAAGCGACGTCCTGAAGCGCGGGTATGGCTGGGGAAATCAGATCAACGATCTGTTTGTGGGAATGGCGCGAGCGGCAGGCTTCGATGCGGCTATCGTTGACGTCCCGCAGCGCGATCGGCGGTTCTTCGCTCCCCACTTGCTCGACTGGTCGCAGTTGAACGCCGACGTCGTGGTCGTAAACGTGGGCGGCAAGGATCAGTTCTTCGATCCCGCCACGCTCTTTTGCCCCTACGGGCTCGTCCCCTGGCAGGAGAACAGGACGACCGGATTCCGTCTGGACAACGACGGATCGGCCGAGATCAAGGTCCCGCCCTCGCCCAGTTCCGACACGATCATCTCGCGCAAGGCGACCTTGCAGATCGGCGACGACTGGAACGTCACCGGCCAATTCGAGGTCTCCTTCACCGGTCAGGACGCCCTGGAGCGCCGCCTGGAGAACCGCCAGCGTGATGACACGGGACGGCGCAAAGCGCTCGAAGAAGAACTAAAGAGCTGGTTTCCCTCCGGCACCACGATCACGCTCAACAACGTCACGGGCTGGAACAACGGCAACGAGCCGCTGAAGATTGGTTTCTCGGTGAGCGTCGAGGGACCGCGGCGGGTCGGGCTCAGCCGCCTGCTTTATCCCGCCATGCCCTTTCCGGGCGAAGCCAAGTACGTTTTCGCCAGCGCCCAGCGCACGCTGCCCATCTACATCACCTACCCTTACGAGCAGACAGACGAATTCACCCTGCAACTGCCAAAGTCGCTGCGAGTGGAGACTCTGCCGGCTGCGCGAAAACTGAACAACGTGTTCGGAGACTACGAACTGACGCTCGAGGATCACGGCGGCACGGTCCTGATCCGGCGCCATTTCACGTTGCAGCAAGGCCTGATCGGGCGGGAGTACTATTCGGACCTGCGCGGATTCCTGACTTCTGTGAGGCAAAGCGATGAAACCCAATTCTTACTCCAATCGACGACTCTCGGCCAGGCGGGCGGAGCACGCTAGCCGCGCCCGGCGGGGGATTGTCCGGCGGGCTGTCCGAGGCGCGATCGCTCCTCTGATAACGCTGGCCCTGGGCGCAGCGATCGCCTCAGCCAGCACTCCGGACTGGCTCCGAGGCGCCGCCCAGTCCCAGACGCCCAAGTATCCCGAAGAGACGCGCGCCGTGGTCCTCTATAGCGAGCAGGTGACCACGGTCGCGCCCAACGGCGAGATCAAAACTCAATATCGCGAGGCCATCAAGATTCTTCGGCCGGAAGGCAGAGACCTCGGAATCGTGAAGATCGGTTTTAGCAAGGACACGCGTGTCACTTATCTCAAAGGTTGGTGCATTCCCTCCGGCGGGCATGACTACCAGGTGAAGGAAAAGGATGCGGTCGAGACAAGCCTCTTCAGCGAGATCCTCTATAGCGATTCGCGAATCAAGTTGCTGGAGATTCCCGCCGCCGAACCCGGCAACGTGATCGGCTACGAATACGAACAGACACGCCGGCCCAATGTTCTCCAGGATGTATGGGACTTCCAGCAGGAGGTTCCCGTCCTGCGGGCTCGCTTCGAACTGCGTCTGCCCGGGTCGTGGGAATACGACTCGTTCTGGCTGAATCATCCGAAGCAGGATCCGGCGTCCGCCGGTTCAAACACCTGGGCTTGGGAGGTGGAGAACGTCCCGGCGATTGCCGACGAGCCTTCCATGCCGCCGTGGCAAGCCCTGGCGGGACGGCTGGGCGTCTCCTATTTCGCGCCCGCGGGGGCGACTCGCGCGGCGCAACACGCCTCCTGGCACGACATCGGACGCTGGTACTCCCGGCTCTCGGCCGACAGCCGCCAGGCCTCGCCGGAAATCAAGCAGAAGGCCGCCGAGCTTACTGCAAACGCGGCCACCGTCAATCAGAAAATCACTGCGCTGGCGGCGTTCGTCCAACGCGACATCCGCTACGTGG
>JASHQD010000629.1 GCA_030037755.1 Terriglobia bacterium | reverse complement strand
TGGCAGCACCGCACTTGGGGCGATCCGCCGGATCCGAAATACACGTGGGGCGCCACGCTTTATGGCGACAAGGGAACGCTCAAAGCAAGCGTCTACAGCTACGACTTCGTGCCGACCGACAAGAACGAGCAGCCGATTCACCAGGACGTCACGTACGAATTGGAACAGTACCCTGAGGACAAGACCGAGAAAGACCTGGAGACCCAGTGCGCTCCGGCCATCCGGCATCACATGCAGAATTTTCTGGCCGCGATCGCGACGCGAGGCAAACCGGTGGCTGATATCGAACAGGGGTACATTTCAACGACCAGTTGCATCCTGGCCAACCTGTCGATGAAGACCGGCCGGACAATGACGTGGGATCCTCAACAAGGGCGGGTGCTGGGCGATGACGAGGCCAATCGCCTGTTGGCCCGTCCATATCGCAGTCCATGGGTGCATCCCACTCCGGAGAACGTGTAGACCCCGCCCGCGCTGCAGGATGGAGATGCCTTCGAACGGGAGGAAACAATGGCCAGTGTGACGCGAAGAGGCTTTGTCGGATCGCTTTCGGCGCTGGCAGCCGCAGCGTCGATGCCGGCTCGACAGGCCGGCAATGTGTCGCTCCCGGAAAGGCGGGCGGGGCATGTCTCCATCAAGATCACCGACCTGAAGTGCGCCATCATCGGGCAGAACCCGGTGGTTCGAGTCGTTACCGACCAGGGCATTTCCGGCTATGGTGAGGCGGAAGGCGTCAAGAATTACCTCAAGCCAATGGTGATGTTTTACAAGCAGTACCTCCTGGGCGAAGATCCGACTGACGTCCAGCGCGTGATGCTGAAGATCCGCCGCATGGGCGCCTTCAAGCCCTGGGGTGCGGCGGTGAGCGCCATTGAGATTGCCCTGTGGGACATCGCCGGGCAGGCGGCCGGCGTGCCGGTTTATAAGCTGCTCGGCGGGAAGATTCGTGACCGGGTCCGCGCCTACGATGGAGCCGTACGTTTCCCCATGCACGGCCAGACGCCCGCGGATTATGCCGAGAACACGCAGAAGATCAAGGAATCGAAGGAAGGCTTCACGCTGATCAAGCAGGCCGTGGGCTTCCACAATCCGGCGATGATCGAAGCCGTGCCCGACGGCTGGTACGATTCGCCCGGGCGGCCAGGACCCGGGCACCCGGATCGAGGTCTGCTGACGGAGCGCGGCATGGAACAGATCATCGCCTGCGCCGAGGCCATGAAGAAGGTTCTCGGGGACGAAGTGGGCCTGGCCCTCGACTGCGGACCCGGCTGGATGCTCAAGGACGCCATCGCGTTTGCGCGCGCCGTCGAGCCGCTGCACTTGGCCTGGATCGAAGACACGCTCACCGGCGACTACTCGGTTTATCCGAACGCCCAGGTGTTCAAGGAACTCACCGAGGCGACCTCCACCCCCATTCATACCGGCGAAGAGATTTACCTGCGCGAGAACTTCAAGGACCTGATCGAAAACCAGGCGGTGAATGTGATCGGCCCCGATCCGGAAGACGTGGGCGGAATCGCCGAGTTGAAGTGGATCGCGGAATACGCGGATCTGCACAGCATCCTGGTCGCCCCCCACGGGGTTTTCGACGGCCTGATTGGGCTCGCCGCGCATGTGCATCTGGCCGCGACGCTGCCGCAGAACTATATTGCCTTCGAGTATCCGATCGCCCAGCCGGAATGGTGGAGCGAGATTGTCGAGGGCCTGCCCGATCCGATCATGAAAAAGGGTTTCATCGACGTTTGGGACGCGCCGGGCCTGGGCGTCAGGTTCAATGTGCAGAAGGCCAAAGCGCGCCTGCGCGATGAGGATCGTGACTTTTTTGACTGAGGACAGGCGGGGGTGGCGACAACATCGGTTTCGATGTCGCCGCCACCGCGCGCTATTGCTGACCAGCAACCCCCATCAGATCACTAGAAGTAAAACTTCAGGGAGAACTGGATATTCCGTTCGCCCTGTGAGCTCAGGATTTCGCCGAATTCCGAGCTGTCAACGCTGCGTGACGCCGGGCTGTTGAAAATCGGCGTGTTGGTGAAGTTGATGAACTCCGTTCGGAACTCGAGCCGTTTGGACTCGGTGACGCGGAATTGTTTTTGAACTCCGACATCCCAGTCCGTCAGGCCCGGTCCAATGACCGTGCCGTTAGCGCAGCTCCCGAAGGTTCCCGAACTCGGCTGCGCAAACGACGACGTGCTGAACCAGGTGGTGTCGGGACCAACCCCTTGCGGGTATGTGACCGGTGCGATGCAGTCCGCCCGGTAGCCGCGGCTCTTGGTGCCGGAGGCGTCGTCGGCGTACATGGTCATGGGGAAGCCGGTGTGGTCTGTGAAGATCCCACTCAGCTGCCAGTTCCCAAGTGCGCCATTAACCCAACCGTTCCACTTGTTGCCGAAGGTTTTTCCCGAACCGAAAGGTAGTTGATAGACATAGGAGAAGGTGAAAAGCTGGTTGTCGTTGAAGTAGCTCGGACCCCACTCCGATGCCATGTTATACAGGTTCTGGGGATACCAGCCCGAGGTTCCGGCTTGTCCACCCTGGCCGTAGTAGCCAATGTTGTTGCTCATACCCTTCTGGTAGGTGTAAGACGCCTGGAACTCGAGACCGTGCGTCAGATGCTTGGTCAGGCTTGCCTGCAAAGCGTCGTACGCCTGATTGCCGATCGATGCCGTTCCGGAGATCTGCGCGATCTCGTCGTAGACGGCAGGATTGCCGGCCAGGTAGGGGCTGCCACACACCGTTTCCGATGTTGAGGGACATCCTGCTTCGCCGGGCAGGCGCTTCTGGAAGTACGGCATGGGAACCATCAGGTGTGTTCCATGCTGGCCGACGTAACCGAGCGAGAAGAGCATGTCGCCCGGGAACTGATGCTCCACGCTGAAATTCCACTGCTGCACGATATCCGGTTGGACGTTGGGATCCCAGAGGCGTACCGTCGCGCCCGCAAGCGGATTCGTAGGTGCGGTCAGAACTGCAAGGCCCTGATCGGTGGTCGACCCCGGAAAATACTGGGTGTACGGGGCCGAGGTCGAGCTGTAGATGTTGGTAAACTCCGTTTGGAAGGGTGGGTTCAGTGGCAACCGTAGATTGGTGCCCGTGCCTTCCAGGAACGAGGAGATGGTATAGGCGCCTCGCACCACTGTGTTTTTACCCAGGAAGCCGGGCGTATAGGCGAACCCTAGACGGGGTTCCCAGTCGCGCCAGTAGCTATTGTATAGAGCCCGGCAACTGCTATAGGGACAACTACTCTGACCGGCAAGGTATTCGATGCCGCTGTAGGGCCCGAAGTTCGCCTCGCGGTTGAAGACCTCGTACCAGGGCTGGTTGTATTCCCATCGCAGCCCGAGGTTGAGGGTAAGATTTTCTGTGACGCGCCAGTCATCCCCGGCGTAGGGGGCGTAGACCCAGCTTCTCTGTCCCCAAGTTCCGGCGCTGATTCCGAGCCCAATGTTATTGGTCAACCCCAGAAGGAAGTCAGCCTCCGACAAACCATTCGAAACTGGGCTGGCGGGGTTAGGTCCGCTCGTATACTGGCCACTGTAATCCAGGAATCCGTACTTGCCGTTGTTACCGGCATAGTACGTGTTGATTTCATGGTCCATGGCCTCGAAGCCCATGTGAATGATGTGGCGGCCGCGAGTGAGGATGAAGTCCACCGTGGGTTCCAGCGTGGTGTCGGCGAACAGTTCCTCGGTATCGGCCGAGCCGAGGTTCGTGGCGTAGCCGTTCGAGAAATCGAGCGCCGGCAGGCCCGCGCCGTGGACGTTGCCGCCCGCGATCCCGATGGAATCGGCAAAGTTGCCGAGGCCCGTCACTCCCGATCCATCATTCAGATAGATCCGGTTGACTCCGATCTTCGCGTCCATGACCAGCGTGGAGCTGTAAGTATGCGTCCAGTCGATCACGCCGGCATGGAAGGGCGAATTGTTGAAGCTCTGGCCCAGCAGCAGCACCGAGTTGATGGTAGGGTTCCGCTGGTATCCTTCAGAATAGCTACCCCAGAAGCGGTCCTTCTCGCTGAACATATAGTCGATCTTGACGTCACCCTGATCGTTATTGATATACGTCTGCTGCGTGTTGAACGCGTTGTCGATCAGGTTGTTGTTGATCGGCGTTGGATAGTCCCCGGAAGAAAACAGCTTTGCCGCCACCGGGTCGATCATGCTGGTTGGGATGATGTTGCCCTGGAATGGCGAGCGAACGGCGGTTGGATTCGCAGGCACCGTGCAAGCTCCTGACAATGATGCGCAGGGACTATAGAGTTGCCGCGGAGTCGCCTGGGTCAACAGTTGCGAAAAGTCGCCACCCCGCTCCGCCATCGTCATTACGGTGTAGGCGGTTGTCGATGCCGGCGTATCCAGCCGCTGCCCCTCGTAATCGACAAAGAAGAACAGCTTGTCCTTCTTGATGGGACCTCCGAACGTGCCGCCATAGGTGTTCCAGCGCAGCCCTGGCTTCGGAACACCTTGCCAGTCATTCGCCCAATTATTTGCGTTGAGCACGTTATTGCGCAGGAACTCGAAAGCGTCACCGTGAAACTGATTCGTGCCGGACTTCAGCGTGACGTTGATCACGCCGCCCTGAAACTGGCCGTACTGGGCGGGCGCGTTGTTGGTGATCACGTTGAACTCCTGGATGGCATCGACGCTCGGCTGGTAAGCGGTGAGGTTATCCGAAATCTGGTTGTTGTCGATGCCATTCAACATGAAGTTGTCGCCTTCTTCGCGATTCCCATTGACGTAGGGCCGGCCGCCACCGGTGGTGCGCTGCCCGTTGACGAACGAGCTTGGGTCCACCGTGGTTACGCCCGGCGTCAGCAAAGTGAGCTGCGTGAAGTTCCGCGTCGCCAGCGGCAGGTTGATGTTGAAGTTCCCGCTGGTCACCAATCCCACTTGCATGGTGTCGGTTTGCAGCAGAGGAGGCGCAGCCGTCACCTCCACCGTTTGTGTCACCGCGCCAACCTTGAGCTGCATATCGACGCGGGCGACCTGGTTCATCTGAAGCTCAAAGGCAGGGTGCACGACCGACCCAAAGCCTTGCGCTTCCACTTTGACGGTATAGTCGCCGACGGGCAGGCGCGGAAAGTTGTAAAGTCCTGCTGAGTCGGTCTGGGTGGGCCAAACGGTATGGCGTTGCGTGTCCGTGGCCGTTACCGTCGCGTTGGGGACTGCCGCTCCGGAAGGATCCGTGATCGTGCCCGTGATGCCGCCGGTGATTTCCTGGGCCTGAACGGCAGTGGGAATCACCGTCACGATCGCAAAGAACGCTAACAAGCTAACCAGGCCCAGGCACAAGCGGGCTTTTATGCTTCCTGAAAACTTCCACCTCTTCATAACGCTCCTCTCTCCTGTCCGCCTTCCTCAGTTCAAGGCCGGCAGACGCGTTGTGGTAGATAGACCCTTCGGAAGCTCGACGCTGTAGTTTTGGAGTGAATGCCCGTGGGTGCTGAGCCCCTCCGGTTCCGCTGTCCGGCTGGACGCAGATCATCACTCCCTGGTCATAACAATCGGCGGGAATGGCTTTAGGCCGCTGTGCCACGCGTCACATCAGGCGGTGACGGGCTCGTGCGGCCAAGCCCAGCGCTCACAGGGCATTCGGTCGGGGAAGATGTAGTGGAAAAGTCTGGCGTCCGCGGACGCTGTCGGCTGTGCGGGCGTGGCGGCGACCTGAAACGAAACTGGCGGTCGTGCGGCCTAGCGGCAACAGCGACATTGTCGCCGGCCGCGAGATCCTGATGGGAGTGGCCGCGTGGAGCCCGGTTGGAGCGAAATCCGGTAGGCCCGGGCGCCAGCAGGATCATGGTTCCGACGGCTGAGGACGGACGGCCGTCGCCTGACCGGACATCTCCCTGTAGGCGCGGTCGCGCGGACCCGAGGATTCGCATCCTCCTCCATGCTCGTGCGGTGCCGCCTACTCTCCCACCGTCACTTTCATAGGAGCCGACAGCACCAGGTGACCCCAGGAGATCTTCAAGGTGACGTTTTTCGGATTATCGTTTTCGATGCCCGTAAGAACGATGGTGAGCTTATCCACGGTATTCGATCCTGCCGCTTCGGTATTCAT
>JASHQD010000628.1 GCA_030037755.1 Terriglobia bacterium | reverse complement strand
TTCGGCTGCGGAATCTGCAAGCAGAGGCGATGGCATGAACAGACACTGGGCAAGCCCTCTGGAAAGGCCTCAAACGGCCCGCCAAGCGGGGTCCGAGAAGACTTTCGGCAACTTTCTACCCTTCGCATAGTCCGATCTGAAGTCGAAATAGACGAAGAAATCATCGCCACACCGCATTTTTCAACGAGCTGCTAAAGGACTTTCTTCATCGCAGATACGGCGTAGACTTTGAGAGTCTGGAACGTTCCACCCTTGGGCAAGTGGCGCGCCAGTTACGCGACCACGGCCTTCGGCCAGACTTCCTCGCGCTGTTGGACAGCGTAGTCGATTATCGCAATCACATCGCCCATTCGCTTCTGGCGGACCAGGCCACACTGCAAGCCTTAGGTGCGGGCGAAGCTCGCTTTGAAGTGCGACAGCTCGAGAAGGGCATCTACGAGTTGGAGCGGCTTTGCTTTCTCTTTCAGTGGACGGAAGAGCATGATGCCTGGGGCTAAAACCTTGCTGTCGAACAATTCATTTGAGACCGACCCTAAGTCATGGCTTCGTAAACGTCATGTTCACCAATCCAGAACCAGATATAGTCATCATCGAGTTTCACGGCAAGGGCGCGATATTTAAGCGTCACCCGCGCGGACCAGAGTTCCTGTCCGCCGCGTTCGGTTAACTTCTTGAATTGCAAAGAAGGATGACGCGGGTTTGCCCTAAGCAGCGCGAATTGTTTGTCCGCCCGGTTGCGGATGTCGGCGGGCAAAGCGCGGTATTCTCTCCAAAAGTCCGCATTCGCGCGGTGCATTGAACGGACCAGCCTAGAGGGGCTCAGTTCTTCCGGCTTTATGATCCGCAACGGCCCGGGCAATACGATCATCAAAGCGTCCCGCGTCAATGGCGGCTTTAAGCTGAATGTCGCTCGGCTGCAAGTAATGCTCGTCAAGCCACAAGTACAGTTCTTCCCGCTGCTCCGGTGTCAGAGCGTCAATTGCGTGTTCGATCTGTTGCACCGTGTCCAAGTCCATGGCGATCGGTCCTCACTTTAGAAACCGCAACAGTACCACGCCGGGGCGGAGAGTTCAAACGCTTCGAGGTTTCGCAAAACTTACCGCTAAGAAGCACCGGAGCCGGTCACCCACCTGTTCATGCTTTAGGAATTCGCCCCGCTGCGCGGACGGCCAAAATCCGAGGGAACGTCATTCCGTCATCCGTAATAAGTCGGCTCCTCGGCGCGTCATCTGTCTTGAGCCGGAAGACCGTGACTGGCTCCGGTCGACGACGGGGGATATCGGGGAATACGATGGAGTTACCAAAGTCATGAAAGCCCGAAAGAACCCGTCTGCGCTCGTCACGGGCTGCATCAAAGAGAGCATGGATTTCAAGTTCGTTCTGGCGACCGCCTTACTCGCGCTCGTGCCCCTCTCAACATCGCCACCGGCGCGAGCGAGCGAGTCTGCCACAAACCCCGACAAGATCGTTGCCGCCTCCGTCCGCGCCGAAGGAGGGCCGAAGCGGTTGGCAAATCTCCGGACGGTGGAGTATCAGGGGACGCTGACGAGCAGCGACGGTAAGACCACGGGAACTTACTCGCTGATCATCGAGCAGCCGAATCGCCTCTACCAGGAAATCACCGTTGGGAATCAGACGACACGTCAAGCCTACAACGGCAAGTCCGCCTGGATCGAGGACGGCGCGGGTGTGCGCACTCTAACCGGAGATGCGGGCGCCGCGCTCGAAGCCGCCGCACACTACCGCAACGATCGCCTGGTGCACTACCGCAAGGAAAAGGTCCGGTTGCTCGCGCTCGGCGATGAGAGCGTTCGCGGACACGCCGCGGAGCGCCTCGAGGTAACCACGCCCGCCGGAATCAAGCGACAGGTGGCGATCGACAACGCCAGCCATCTGGTCCTGGAGGAGTTGATTCCTGCCACCGGCTCTGGATCCGGGCACGATGCTGCCAAGGGCGACGACCGTATCTTCTACGACGATTATCGCGCGGTGGACGCCATCCCGGAACCCTACCGCATCGAGTTCGTTGCTCCCGATCACGATTGGATCGTCACCATGACGCGCGTCGTCCACAATCCGCCGGTCAACGACGCCGTGTTCGCCTTTCCTTCCAAAGTGGGGCGTCCTCTGCCGGACATCGCCGCGCTGCTTCATTCCGTTGACGACCACCAGAAGGCCATCGACAAGCTGGTGGAACAGTACACCTGCGACAAGTCCTCGGAAGAGTTCGAGGTGGACAAGCACGGAGCCCTCAAACCAGGCGATACCGAGGAGGACCAGGTGTTCTACCTCGACGGCGACGAAGTAGACCGCGTGATGAAAAAGAACGGGAAACCATTGAGCGCCGCCGAAGAGCAGAAACAGGACGAGCACATCCAGAAAGTGATCCAGCGTCACGAAAAGCGGGAGGCCAGGAAGGAAAAGGATGGCGACGAGCCCAAGAAGGACAAGAACGACCTGACCGTCTCCGATTTTCTCCGCATCGATCGCTTCACGAATCCACGCTGGGAAACGTTCCGCGGGCACGAAGTGGTCGTTTTCGACTTTGAGCCGAATCCGGGTTATAAACCGGCCAGCGTGGTCGAGCATTTCATCCACGAACTCTCGGGGGCCGTCTGGATCGAACCGGAGGACCAGGACGTGGTCCGTCTGGAAGCCTACCTCAACGGTTCTTTCAAAATGGCCGGCGGGCTGTTCGCTTCCGTGCAGAAAGGGTCCGCCGTCGTCTTCGAGCAGACGAAGATCAACAACGAGGTCTGGATGCCGTCGTACCTGGAAGCGCACTTCAACGCCAAGGTGCTGCTCTTGAAGGGATTCAGCGGCAATTTCGTCCAGCGGTATTCAAACTACCAGAAATTCCGGGTCGAGACGGTCACGCGGGCGGTCACGCACCAGATCGTGCCGCCGGCACCGAAGCAGGCGAATTGATTTGGGAAGCCGCTGCGGCCGACGAGTGAGCAAATCGCAGTCAAGACAAGGGGGACGTATGAACTCCGCTGCTGTGCCCGTCGCCTACGCAGACATAAGTTCGCGCGTCGCGTTGCCCGGCGTTTCGCTGTTCCGCCTGTACACGTTGCGGGTTGCGTACTTCGTGATGGCCGCTGGGATCGGCGTGTATTTTTGGCCCGCCGTCATCCAACACACCAGCGAGTTCGCGATAGCTCACGGCATCCAGTACGCTCTGCTGGCCGGCCTCGGCGCGACCGCCGCCCTGGGGCTTCGCTATCCGGTCGCGATGTTGCCGGTTTTGCTGTTCGAGATGACCTGGAAGGCGATCTACCTGGCCGCATTCGCGCTGCCGCTGTGGTCCGCCCATCGGATTAACGCCCCGGTGGCCGAGGATATCAAATCCGTCCTGATGGTAGTTATCTTTATCCCGCTTATCCCCTGGCGCTATGTGTTCGCTCACTACGTCCTCAGGCGCGGTGATCGGTGGAAATGAGAACACGAATCGCTTCCTTGATGTTCTGGGCCGCTTCTTCCATGGTCGTGCGCACGACGACATGTCGCATAATGCGCATATTATGACGTAACGGCCGTCTTGCGACACAGCCCGCGCTGGCGGCATCCTTCTGGATATGAGACCATCTCAGAAGCGAAGGGGACTGGCGGCCGAGCGGTGGACGGTTAACGCTTCCACTCGAGATCGTTAGAACCAGGGAGACAAAGCTATGATGAAACGATTCGCAATCGCGCTGGCGGCGGCGATCATTGCCGCAGCTTTCAGCGTTCCAGGCACGGCCGGAGCGGACGACAGCCAGACCTTGAAGGGCTACGTCACGGACACGTACTGCGGACTCAACCGCGTCAGCCGTCCGCCAACTAAGGAGTGCACGCTGAAGTGCATCAAGGACGATCACGCCAGGTACGCGCTCTTCAACTTTGCCGACAAGAAGGTCTACATTCTGAATCCGCAAGATGAGGCCGCGAAGTATGCGGGTGAGACGGTGGTGGTGAAAGGCACGGTCGGCGGCAACGAGACGTTCACCACGATGAAGGGGTCCGATTCCGGCGCGATCATCACCGCGTCGTCGATTACGCCCGTCGAAGGCAAGTAGCGCCGGGCTTTAGCCCGGGCATGCTGTAGCGGCGGTGTCCTCACCGCCGCATGGCGATCCGAATCGTCCCGGCGGTGTCCTCACCGCCGCATGGCGATGCAAGTCGTCCCGGCCGTGTCCGCACCGCCGCATGGCGGCGTGCCGGTGCTTAATTTGCCGGCGGTGAGGACACCGCCGCTACAGCGCGCTAGCGAAGGCAGGAGGCTACATAGAGAGGCTAACGATGGCGACCGGCCCGGGCGAAAGAGGTCGCCTCGGGGCAAGTTGGGCGATCAGGCGATGTTGCCGCGCTTCATCTCGCCCATCAGATAATCCATCGAGCGCACGCACAGCGTCATGATGGTCAACGTGGGATTCTGGCACGCCGTCGACGTGAATCCGGCGCCGTCGCAGACGAAGACGTTGTTCACGTCGTGGCTCTGCTGGAACTGGTTGAGCACCGATTTCTTGGGATCGTCGCCCATGCGCGCGATCCCGACTTCGTGGATGGCCGCGCCGGGCGTTGAGGGATGCGCGCGCTTCTGAATATTTTTGGCTCCCGCCGCTTCCAGCATCTCCGCGGCGGATTCCGCCATGTCATTCACCATGGCCTTTTCGTTGTCGCCGTAGGTCATGTGCATGCGCAGCACGGGAATGCCGAAGGTGTCTTTCACTTCAGGATCGATTTCGATGTAATTGTCTTCGCGCGCCAGGCATTCGCCGAATCCGCCGATGCCGACGTAGGTCTGCGGCTGCCAGAGCGCATCTTTATACGGTTTGCCGAATCCCGGCGCGCCCCAGTTGAATCCGGTGCCGCCGCCGCCCTCGTATCCATAGCCGCGAATGAAGTCCTTCGATTTCTCGCCGCCCGGCAGATTGCGGAATCGGGCCACGTACATGCCCGCGGGACGGGTGGGCGAGCTCATGCTGAGTTTGCTGGTACTGGCAAGCTCCGGAAATTCGCCGCTGGCGCCGCCGCCCATGATGTGATCCATCAGGTAGTGGCCGAGCACTCCGCTCGAGTTGCAGAGCCCGTTGGGGAACTGCGAATTGGCCGAATTGAGCAGAATCCGCACCGATTCGAGCGACTGCGCGCAGAGTACCACGGCGCGGGCGTTCACTTCCTGCGGCTGGCGCGTGATGCGATCGATGTAAAGAACGCCGCGCGCGCGATTGCGGCCCGTCGAGTCCATCAGCACCTTGTAACCCATGGCGTTGTGAAGGTGCGTCAGATTGCCCGACTTCTGCGCGTCGGCCACGGTGGTGAACGCCGAGTTGAAGTAAGAATGTGTCACGCAGCCGCGCTCGCAGGGACCGCAGTAGTGGCACGCAGCGCGTCCGTTGATGGCCTTGGTGAGATTGGCGCTACGAGTGGGCATCGGCACCCAGCCCAGCTTCTCCTTCACGCGGTTGCGGAAGTGCGATTCCAGGCAATTCAGCGGCATCGCGGGCTGGAAGTGTCCGTCGGGCAGATGCGCCAATCCCTGCGCATCGCCGCAGATGCCGACGTATTCCTCGACGAGGTCGTAGTACTGCTCGACATCCTTGTAGCTGAGAGGCCAATCCATGCCGTAGCCGTCGTGCGATGCGGCCTTGAAATCGAGATCGCTCAAACGCAGGCTGACGCGGCCCCAGACGTTGGTGCGCCCTCCCGTCATCCGCAGGCGGCCCTGCCAACTGAGGGCATGTTCGGGGCCGTGGTGTAGGGCTCATCGAGGTCGTTCGCGAACCACTCGTAGTTGTACTCCATGCAGGCGTAGCAGTCCTTCTGAATCGGACGCGTCTTGCGGATCACGGCGTCGGCCTGGTCGCGATATTTCAGCTCGAAAGCGGGCTTGTGCTCGGT
>JASHQD010000627.1 GCA_030037755.1 Terriglobia bacterium | reverse complement strand
ATCCCAGACCCGCAACTGGCATCCGGCGCCGATCAGGCGCTCGGCGAGCCGAACGTGCGGGCTCTCGCGCAGATCGTCCGTGCCGGCCTTGAAGCTCAGGCCGAGCATGGCGACCTTCTTCTTGCCCGTGGCAAGGATCGACTCGACGGTGCGCTCGATATGCCCCGAGTTGCTTGCCAGGATCGAGCCAAGCAACGGCAAGTCCAAGTCGAGCTCCTGGGCGCGATGGGTAAGCGCGCGCAGGTCTTTGGGCAAACAGGAGCCGCCGAACGCAAATCCCGGCGAGAGATACGCGGGCGAGATGTTGAGCCGTGTGTCCGACGTGAAGATCCTCGTCACCGCGTCCGTATCCACTTGCAGGTGCTTCGCGAGGGTACCGATCTCATTGGCGAAAGCCACCTTGACCGCGTGAAATGCGTTGGAAACGTACTTCGCCATCTCGGCCACCGTGACGCAGACCTCGAACACCTGCCCCGGCGTGTCGCGGTAGAGTTCGCGGACCTCGGCAAGGTCAGCGGTACTGTGCGATCCGAGAATCGTGCATGGAGGCTCCAAGAAATCGGCTACCGCGCTGCCTTCGCGCATGAATTCGGGGTTATAGCAGACCGCGAAGTCAGCGCCCGCGCGCCGTCCGCGCGCCGCTTCCAACGCTGGAATCAGCACGGATTCTGTCGTACCGGGCAGAACCGTGCTTCGCAGGACCACCACGTGCCGCGCGTTCTTCTCCCGAAGCGCCGATCCGATTTCCTTCGCCGCGTGCTCCACGTGACGGAGGTCAAGCTTGCCATTGCGCTGGCTGGGCGTTCCCACGCAGACGAATGAAACATCGGTCTCACGGACTGCCGCCACTGCATCGGTGGTGGCGCTCAGCCGCCCGGCTTTGAAAGCCGCAGCGACCAGATCGTCCATACGGGCCTCGACGATCGGACTGCGCCCCGCCGCCACCATGTCCACTTTCTGGCGGTTCACATCCACGCCCAGCACCCGATGACCTTTATGCGCGAAGCAAGCGGCGGTTACTGAACCGACGTAGCCCAAGCCAAAAACGCTGACCGATAAGCTCAATCCTATAGCTCCTTGTTTTCAATTTGTCGGCGTCGTGAGTCGCCCGTGGTCAGTCGTCAGTGGTCCGTTGAGGGAGGTTCTCGTGGCTGTCCCTGATTTGAGCCCACGCATGACCACGCCGTCCCACGGGCAACTGACAACGGACAACGGACGACGAGTTCAAACTGACCCATAGCCTCAACCAGGAATGTATGACCCCAAGAGGGGCAGCAACTGTTCCGCGAACCCGACCGCCCGGTCCCTGGCGCTATCCAGGCTCTCTCCCGGAGCGACGCTGGTGATGACGCGCACCAGCGATCCATCCGTGCGATTCAGGCGCATCGCGTCCCACATCTGGTAGAACTTTGCCCAATATTCGTTTGCCACAACCCGGCCGTGCGCCTGATACCAATAGAGGACCGCCTGGCGGTCGTTGCCTTTGGCAATCACGTAGTAGTTCACCGTGATCGGCTGTCCGGAAAGGCTCTTGAGCTGAAGCTCGGCGCTCTGCGCGAACTGCCATCCTGCTCCCGGAAGGCAATGCCGCGGCGAGTGAATGGTGTCACCGCTGCGCTGGCTGGGAAAATAGGCGAGGTAGAGGTCCACGTGTTCGCGTTCGCCAGAGGCCGCATAATCGCGCTCCAGAAAGTCGCCGGGCCCGAGCACTTCCAGCGTATCGGCGCTGAAGGGAATGTCGGGGCCGCCCTGCCAGGAACCAAGGTCTCGCGGAAAGCTGGTGACGTCCTGGTGCGGCGGCGCAGGATCGTCGTGGCCGCGTCCGCGGACGTAGAGCGCGGTTCCGGCGATCAGGGCGACCGCGAGCACGAACCGGATACCCATGTGGCCGCTGCTCAAGTTCATGCCGTCCTCCGCTCGAGCCTGCCCGTCAAGACTCGAATGCCCCGATGCACGCCGAGAAGCATCAAGAGAGAAAGTACGAAGATCACCCACCCGGAGAACTCGTGGAAGAATCCTTGCGCCTTATCCGGACTCCAGTAGATGCCGGTGAGGCCGGTCCCCATGATTCGCAGGCCGTTGGCGGCGATGGCGATAGGCAGTGCGGAAAGCACCAGCACGACGCGGATCCACATCTTTTTCTCCAGGAGATAGGCGTAGACGACCGCCAGCGTAATCAGAGAGACGAGCGACCGGATGCCGCTGCATGCCTCCACGACTTCAAGCGACATCGTGGGCAGTTGAATAACGTTGCCTTCGCGCAGCACCGGCACGCCGACCAGCCGCAGGAGCAGCGTCGCAAGGTCTGAAGCGAAGAACTGCAGGGGAAGCGTGACCTCGTTCATCAGGATGGTGGGAATGGGCACCATCAAAAACAGGAAAGCCCAGGGGAAGATCAGGGCGCGGAACTGGGCCCATCCGGCAAAGAAGATCACCAGGCCGGCCAGCAGAAAGATGAAGGACGAGCGCGAGAGGAAGAGTTCGGCGCCGAAAATGCCCAGCAGCAGCAATCCCACAGCGCCCAGCATCACTGCGAAGCCCCACCACGAAGGCCGCAAAGGCAGATGCTCGACAATCTCCTTCCTCTGCCACACCAGCCAGGCGCAAATGAACGGCACCACGAAGCCGTGGGAGAAATCCGGGTCGTCCCACCACTGCTTCACCAGGGCGACAAAAATATCCTTATAAAGGAGACCGATCAGGACTGCCAGCGCGGCGACGCCCCACCACCAGAGCGATCGGGAGGTGCTGCGGCTGCGCTCCACCAGGACTGTTTCGGGTCCAGCTACACTGCTCATCCAGCCACCTTCGCCGCCCCCTGCCGCGCGCGACACAATCTAGGTCCAGAATAGCAGAAAGCGGGCAAGTCTTAGATGACGTTCGGGATGAGATTGCCTGAATGCGCTTCCAGCGCGTGAACATGACGCGTCAAAGACTGCAGCGTGTTGACCAGAATTGTGACCGTCGATGCCATACGGTAGGATTGTTCTCGTGACACTAGCCGAAAAACTGCGAGTCACGCGGCGGCGCGTCGCCGCCATGAGCCGCGAAGAACTGCGGACGCGTCTCGGGCAGGAAGCGGCGAAGCGCGTCGACCTGGTCCGTTACCGCCTCGGCCTCAGGCGCTGGGTCGAGCGCCCGGATCCCCGTGTAGCGGCGGTGTCCTCACCGGATCGTGCTGTAGCGGCGGTGTCCTCACCGACGCCAAGCGTGGTTGGCCGCGGCAGATTCTTCTTCGAACCCGGCGATCTGCCCCGGATCATTCGCTCGATCGGGGACCGGCTCCCGGGCCGGGCGGATGAAATCGTGCAGCAGGCGAACTCGATTTGCTTGCACCGCATTCCGATTCTAGGCTACAGCGCTCTCGATTACGGCCCGGAAATCGACTGGCATCTCGACCCGGTGCACGGCAGGCGCGCGAAGCGCCGCGCCTGGTACAAGATCGACTTCCTCGATTTCCCCGGCACCGGAGACCACAAGGTGATCTGGGAACTGAACCGGCACCAGCACCTGGTGACGCTCGCCAAGGCCTGGCTGCTGACCGGCGACCGGCATTACCTGGACGAACTGGTGGCGCAGTGGTATTCCTGGCAGCGCGCCAATCCCTATCCGCTCGGGATCAATTGGGCAAGCAGCCTGGAAGCGGGATTTCGCAGCCTCTCCTGGCTCTGGATTCGCGAGCTGCTGGCGACCTGTAGCGGCGGTGTCCCCACCGCCGCACATCCGTCGGGCGGGGCTGTCCCCACCGCCGCACATGCCCCGGGCGGCGCTGTCCCCACCGCCGCACATCCCCCGGGCGGCGCTGTCCTCACCGCTCCATGTCCGCCGGCATTCGCGGCCGACCTCACGCGCGGCCTCGCGGTCCACGCCCGCTACATCGAGCGAAATCTCTCCACCTGGTTCTCGCCCAATACCCATCTGATCGGCGAGGCGGCGGCCTTGTTCTTCATCGGCACGCTCTGCCCGCAAATGCGCCATGCGGCGCGCTGGCGCGACACCGGCTGGCGCATCCTGACGGCGGAGGCGGCGCGGCAGGTGCTGCCGGACGGCGTGCACTTCGAGCAATCGCTGCACTACCACGTCTACGCGCTCGACTTCTTCCTGCACGCGCGGCAGCTCGCGGCGGCGAACGGCGTCGAGATCCCCGAGGATTTCGAGCAAACCATCCTGCGGATGATGGAGGTCATCCGGGCGCTCGCCCAGGCCGCTCCGCCCGAAGGCTTCGGCGACGACGATGGCGGGCGATTGTTCGATCCGCGGCGGAATCGCGCCGAGTTCATGACCGATCCGCTGTCGATCGGGGCCGCCCTCTTCGCGCGGGCCGATTTCAAGGCCGCCGCCGGCTTGACCGAAGAGGCTATCTGGCTGGTCTCGCCCGGCGATCTTCGCGTCTTCGAGGCGCTCGACGACTGTCCTCCCGCCTCGGAATGCAGGGCCTTCGGATCCGGCGGGATTTACGTAATGGCGGCGCCGCCCGCCGGGCGTCCCGCGGGACAAATGGCCATTGACGCGGGACCGCAAGGCGCCGGACGCTCGGGGCACGGCCACGCCGACGCGCTCAGCGTCCGGGCGGGAATCGGAGGGCGGCGCTGGCTGATCGACCCCGGTACGTTCGGCTACGTCGGCGACCCGGCTGAACGCGACCGGTTCCGCGGCACCGCCGCCCACAACACCCTCCGGGTGGATTCCGAGGACCAGGCCCTTCCGCAGGGACCGTTCGCCTGGAGCGCTCTTCCCAGCGTCCAGGTGGAACGCTGGCTTCCGGGCATCACCTTTGCGCTCTTCGCCGGCAATCACACCGGCTACCGCCGCCTGCCCGATCCGGTTCTGCACCGGCGCTTCGTGGTGCAGATCAGCACCGGAGCGGGCGCTGATGACCTGTTCTGGCTGATTCGTGATGTTGCCGAAGGCCGTGACGTGCATCACCTGGAGGTGTTCTGGCACTTCGGCGCCGACGCGTCGATCGCCTGGACCGGCGATGCATTCGTGGCGTCGCTTCCGAATCCGTCGATTCAGAATCCGTCCCTTCGGAATCCGCCCACTTCGAATCCGGGTCAAGCCGCTCAACTCACCCTGCTGGCCGCGCGCGACATCGGTTGGACGCGGGAACTGACGTCGGGCTATGTCTCGCCCGCTTACGGCGTGAAGCAGGAAGCCCCGCTCGTCCGGTTCGCGACGCGCGCCAGGCTTCCCGCCGAGTGCGCCACCCTGATTCTGCCCGGCGCGGCTCCGCCGGCGTATGCGTTCGATCGTCTCGGAGCCGATCCCGAGGCCGAAGAGCGTCCGGTCAGCGCCTATCGCTATCAGGACTCGAACGGCCGGCGCGAATTCCTCTTCGCCGAAACGGACGACACGTGGATGTTCGGACCCTGGACAAGCGACGCGCGGCTGGTCTACGCGAGTTTCGAGGGCGCCGAGACCACTCACGTAGTTCTGGTGGACGGCAGCTTCGCGCTCCTCGACAGCAAGTCGCTGGCCAGATACAGCCGCAAGCTGCAGCGAATCGAATGGGTCAAGGTCGGGAGCGAGGTCCAGACGTTCGCATCTGCCGATTAGGATCCCGGGTTGCGGGCCGAATTTCCGGCATCGATGTTTTTGGGCGCGAGCGAGTGTTCCATTTTCTTTCCGTTTGATTACAAAGGACATTTCAGCTTTGTCCCCGCGTGTTACTGCCCATTTGGAAGGCCAGCGCCTCGTCCGATTCGCCCGCGCATCGGACGAATCCGCTATTGGAAGTTGGCCGGGGAACATACACTTCCTCAAAAAACACCCCGTTTTCGCGTCTAAGCTGCTGAACGCAGCCAGGATACCTTCGATGGTTTCGCCCGGGAGCGCGGGCATCCTGCCCGCCGGAATGGCCGCGAACCCGGCCATGGGGGCCGGCAGGCGTGAATTGAGCGCCGTCAAAGGCGTGCCGCAGCGGGACATGGCTGGACTCGATTCTGTGCCGGGGGAAGAAACAGAGCCTAGCAAGTTATGCGGACCTTTGTCAAGCGATTTCGAGGCACCGTATGTAGCCTATTGTTACGATAACCGGATGTGCGCGAGCCACCACCCGCGGTCGGGATGGCACAAAAGAGGTAAGGAGTGGCTCCGACCACGGCCCGCGCGGCTGGCTTCGGATCAGCCTGACGGCGGGCTTCGCTCAATCCACGGCCGTGTTTACCAGATGGTTCCGATGTTTGATGAGCGGATTCGGCTATCGCGGCTCAGCACCGGGATGTTGTAGAAGAGTGCGGTTGCGGCGATTGCCCGGTCGGGAAGGTCAGGGAGATCCTGCCGGGAAACTTCGCGCCATTTTCATGGCGACATGCGCGTCGAGAGGAACATACTGTAGGACAGCTTTCGGGTTTGCACTCGCGGCATCAAGGTCCCGCAACGCAGTGGCTGGAACTCGCCCCTTCTCGACAAGGCAAACCATTTCGACGATGCTGATAGCGGATACGCCGATGTAATTGCCCTTGATAATCGCATCGTCTATGAAGTCGGACGCCGCTTTGCCCAAGCGAGAATCGGAATAGAGATACCAGATTGTCGTGTGAGTGTCAGCGATGGCGACGATCATCAGAAATCGGAGCGTGGGAAGTTTCGGAACATCTCGACGCGGTTTTGCTCGATCTCCTCGGCGGATGGCGCAGTGCCGTACTTGGCGAGCAGGCCTCGCAGAGAAACCGTGGGTTCACTCTGCGAAGCAGCCTGCGGCGCCTCGGCGATGATTCTGTCGATCGCCTGGCTCACGAGTTCATCGGCCGTCAAACCCCTTGACTCGGCGACGGCAATGAGCTTGGCCTCCTTCTGCGGCTCCAGCGGTAGAGTGATCGTCATACGTCCTTCTCATTTTCGGGCTTAACATCTAACAATTTACACTGAGGCGACCTCTGCCGCAACCTGCTTGCCTGGCCTTGCGGATGCTGTAGCGCGCCTGTCCCAGGCGCGGAATTGCCGACGTATTGGCGCGAGGGACCACTGGAAATGATGCGGTGATCGAAGGAAGCTGGGGTGACTGGGCGATGGAGGTGAAAACGGGCTCGTTTGACGCGCAGACACTGA
>JASHQD010000626.1 GCA_030037755.1 Terriglobia bacterium | reverse complement strand
CTATCCGTCGGCGTTGCCGCAGTACATCCCGCCGTTCTCGCTCTATTGGATCGGCATGATGCACGACCTGTGGTGGTATCGCAGCGAGCGTGAGTTTCTTGAGCCGTGGCTGCCGAACATGCGGGAGGTACTGGCCTGGTACCAGTCGCACCTGACTTCTTCCGGCCTGCTGGGCCGGCTGCCGTGGTGGCCGTTTGTGGACTGGGCCGACGCTTTTCGCGATGGAGTGGCGCCCCAGGAGTCCGATGGCCAATCTTCGGCTTTGAGCCTCGAGTTTGCGATGGCTCTCGACCAGGCAGCCGATCTGGAGACCGCTTTCGGCAACTCGGACCAGGCGCAGCGCGATCGCGCGCTTGCCCGCAAAATCGCGAGCGCCGCGTACAGACGTTGCTGGGACCCCGATCGCGCTCTGCTCGCCGATACGCCGGACAAAAGTCATTTTAGCCAGCAGGGCAACATTCTGGGCGTGCTGTCGGACTCGATTCCGGCGGCCGAACAACGCGGCGTGATCGAGCGCGTCCTCGAGGACAGGAGTCTTACGCGAGCTTCCTACTACTTCCGCTTCTATCTCGCGCGCGCCATGAACAAGACCGGGCTCGCCGATCGCTACATCGCGGAACTCGGGCCCTGGAAGAGCATGCTGGACGAAGGCCTGACGACTTTCGCAGAAACGCCGGGCGAGACTCGCTCGGATTGCCACGCCTGGAGCGCGCATCCGGATTTCGACCTGCTCGCGACCGTAGCCGGCATCGAATCGGCCGCGCCAGGCTTCGCCAAGGTGACGATTGCTCCTCACCTCGGAGACCTTCACCATCTCACCGCAGCCGTGCCGCACCCGCGCGGATTGATCCGTGTGACTTACGAACGTCACGGCGATCAGTGGACCGCTGACGTGTCGCTGCCGCCGGACTTGTCGGGTTATTTCGTGTGGAATGGAAAGCGAATCCCACTGCATCCGGGCGAACAGCGGCTGACGTTGTAGGGCGTGACCATTCCCGGTTGTCGATTGAGAAAGGCTGGATGACCTGGAGCAACGCTGTGCGACTCGCCGACGGCTGGCAGAATGGTCAGAATGGGCCCGTGGTTGAACTACGGATTGGTGCGCGATAGACTTGTCACAGCAGCGTCAGTCCACCATGCCGATTCAGTGATAGCGCTGTTGGGAGGGGCTATGAGTACAGACCCGCAAGCTGAAGTGGTCCGAAACTGGGCACCGATGGTCGGCCGATGGTCGGTTGAGTTAGCGGAACAACGACTCCGGTATCTTGGACCGCAAGAACCTGCCTCCCCGCCTCCGTTTGGTATTTGCGTGACAAACGCTGAACTCAGCGACGGAAGTATTTCGGCGACTGTGCAGGTGAGCGAGATACCCAACGGTGCACACCACCGCACTGAGGGGCGAATCCTGCTCGGGTATCGCTCCCCCAATGAGCGATATATTACGGCTGGCCTGGGAGGGTGGGGTTCCGCCTACGCTATCGGGGAATTTGTCCCGGGTTCAGGTTGGAGGGCTCTTGTGACAGCGGGTGCGGAAGAAAACCTGGCGTTGCGTCACCCTTATAACTTGGAAGTCACTCTCGTGGGACAGCGCATCTTCGTCAGGGTTGACGATGTCCGCGTGTTGGAGCATGTGCTCGAAAACCCGATAAACGGGGGGCAAGTTGGTCTGTTCACATTTGGGAATGGAACCGTCGACTTCTCTGATTTTTCGATCGGAAGCCGTCCAGGCACGTTGTTCGTCGTGATGCAGTTCAGCGAACCCTATCAACAACTCTATGAACAGGTCATCAAACCTGTGGCCAGGGAATTCAAGCTTGAGGCGTACCACGCTGGGGAAGTGTTCCAGCCTGGAATCATACTTCGGGACATCGCCCAAGGAATCGTCGATGCCAAGGTTGTAGTCGCAGAGATAACACCGGCAAATCAGAACGTCTTCTATGAAATCGGTTATGCTCACGCTCTCCGTAAACCTACAATTCTCTTGGCCGACCGTGATCAGCGTGAGCAACTTCCGTTCGACATTAGTGGGTACCGCGTGCTGTTTTACAATAACACGATAGCGGGCAAGGAGCAGGTCAAGGAGGGACTAAGAAAGCACCTCGGAGCCGCCCTTGGAGATGGTTCGAGACAGGCCGCTTGAAAACAGAGAGTATGTCGAGGAAATCATCCGCATCATCTCGGCGCGGGAAGTTGGTCAGTGTGAGCGCCAAATCTATATTCGGCAAGCCACTCAATGAGCAGCAGCAGGCCGTTTTGTCCCGTATTGAGAAGCGCCAGGCGTCGGGCAGCGATTCCGGTATCGACTACGCGGACGTTCCTCGGCTCACCGATGAGCAGTTGGCGCAATTTCGCCGCATGCCTATCCCGCGCACGATGTCCAGGGCGCGATAGCGCTGACTGTCGACCGTTGACTCGCTCACTCGTTATTCGGCCTCTTACCGGACGCGGGAGGATCGGCAGAATTCAAAGGTGGCGAATTGTCCGGGCGCGTGACGGCGGAACCGCTGGTAGGCGCAGGTCCGATGGTCGCATTGCCGCTGGCCGATTCCAGTGTGCCGGTCAAAGTACCCACCGAGAGCATCGCCTTGATGCGTAGCGGCAGGCGCTGAGCATCGTCGCTGAACCAGATCAGCATTCGACCTTTGCGCTGGTAGACGCTGCCCGGACCGAATACCGCCGGCTCCACGCGGAAGGCGTAGCGGCGGCCGAGCGCCGTGTCGATCTCCTCGCGTGCCTGCACCTCCACGGTCACCGTGGTAGTCTTCGAGCCGTCGTTCACCGGCACCTGGATGCGATCGCCCACCTGCATGGGTTGCGCGCGCAGATAGTAAAACGCCGACACCACGTCCTGGACGCAGGGCGGGATCGGCTCCTCGTTGTGCTTGGGCGGCTCGGAGGTCTTGGCGAGATTCCGTTCGTCGAGAATGGCGAGCTTGCGCGCGCTATCGAACACAATCTCGGTCTGCTTGTGGCGCCTACCCTCCACCACGTTCTTCGAGATGCCGCCCGAGCACATTGATTGCGGGTTGAGGCGCGACCGGTACTCGTCGTTCAGCGTGTAGAGCTTGGCGACAATTCCGTGCGATTGCGCGGTGGTGACGATCTGATAGTCGCCCGCATCGGAGCCGCTCTCCTCCAGCAGAGCCGCGACCTGGCCCGCAGGAAAAACGGACCAGGTGACATTGTAAGTGAGCTTTTCACCGGGGCGAAAGGGCAGCGGCGCCTGTTCCGGCCGGGCGGCCACCAGGAGCGAAGCCGCGATTCCAGACAGGGCCAGGCCGGTTACGGCGCGGCGTTTCAAGTTGGACATACAAGTCAATTAGACGCCTCTCGATGTCTCAAAGGAGGCCCGGAATCCAGTGCAGCATCCGAAGAACGAGGAAGGCAATTCCGGCCGCGCCGCCCAGCGCAGCCTCGTATTCATGATTCTTCCGGTAACGCGACCATTGAAAGCATCCGCTTGAGACCGGCACGCGTCCGAGGCGGGGCAGAAACAGGGGAACCTGCGCGGCGTAGCGGCGATAATCGTCGCCGAACCGGCTTTCAAGGAACTCTGCTTCGCGCCGGATCACGGGGGCGTAGACGAAGATCAGGAGCGCCGTCAGCGCCACCGCCATGACCAGCGACCGTCCGGCGATCGCAAAGCCGGCGCCCATCAGGCTGCTGCCCAGATACAACGGATTCCGGGTGCGCGCGTAGGGTCCGCCGGTCGCGAGTTTCGCGCTCTTCTCGAGACAACCGGCCGCCCAGGCGCGCAACGCCAGTCCCGCCGCAGCCACGATCGAGCCGGCCGCAAGATACTCGGGCGTGGGGCGCGCGAGGAGGAGGTAGGCAATGCTGACGGCGAAGCCCAGGGGGACGCGCCGGCGCGCCGCCCAGGCTGCGTAGCCTCGGTAACTGGGCTCCAGTGGACCGGCCCTTTGCGGCTTCGGCGTCATTTCTTCGGTATCTTCGCGAGCAGCGCCTGCGCCTGGCTTGCCCACGGGCTTTGCAGGCCCGCCGCTCCGGTCAGCGCCTCGGCGGCGGCATGATGGTTCGCCGGAACCGTCTCTTCGTAGGCGTACCCTTCATAGAAGAGCGCGCGCGCCTGCAGGTTGGGATCCGCCTTGCCGAGCGTCGCCGCCGTTTTCAATTCCTGGATCGCGCCGGTCATGTGATGGGTCGTGCTACCGTGCTGGAAGGCGACGAATCCGAGCGTGAGATGCGCAGCCGCGAGTTGCAGATTCTGCTGTGCCTGGAAATCGGCATCCGAGATTCCGTCGGGCTTCTTCATGGCGGTCGCCAGGTCGAGCGCTTTCTTCGCGTCCGCTTCCGCCTTGTCCAGATGCGTCTGGCGCGTGGCGTAGCTGTCCGCGATGAGATTGAGGGTCGCCACGTCATTCGGAGAAGCGGCCACAGCCTTTTCAGCGTAGTCGTCCGCCTTGGCGCCGTCGTTCAGCGCGCCGTACGCGACAACGTATTGGGCATAGACGCCGCCGAGGTTCGTGCTGTCCGCGTAGGCCTGCGAAAATGCGTCCAGGCACGCGATGCGCTTGTTGGCGTCCGGCACGCGTCCGAGAAGCTGGAAGAACGCGTACTCCATGTAAGCGCGATCGTCCTTGGCGGTCTCTGCCCAGGCCTGCAGGTTTGACTGCCAGGCGGCGTCGCTCACGTTCGACGGCTTCGGAGGATTAGCTTCCGCCTTGATAACAGCCGGCGCCTTGTCGATCAGCGCGAAGGCGTTGTCCGTGGCCTGTCCGGCACCGACATAGGCCTTGGCGAGACTGATGGCCAGATTCCCGTCGAGATAATTCGCCGCCAGGTCCTTCTCGCCGGCGGCGATCGCCTTGGCGAAATCGTTCTGCTTGACGTAAGCGGCCGCGTAGAGTTCATTGGCGCAAGTCATGGCCGGAGCGCTGGCATGGTCTGCGGCATACTTGTCGAGCGCCGCGATCTGGTCCTGCGGGCTGTCGGCGCCATTGACCGCGAGCATCATCTGGTCCTCAGGGCTGTTCACCACGACGGTGAGACCGGGGCAAGGCTGCTGCGCGCCGAGCGGAATGGCGCAAATCCCCAGGGCAAAAACGGCAATCAGAGGCTTACGCATAAAAAACCTCCCGATTTGAGATGGCACCGCACAAATACATCAGGACGGTGGAGGAATGCAAGCGATAAAATCAGTCTGTCAGTTTTTCAGTTTGTCAGTTTCTCAGTTCTTCGGTTTTAGTCGACTTCGGACTAAGAGCCTGAATAACTGACGAACTGAGAAACTGACGAACTGAACAACTGAGAGACCGATGGACCTTGGACTTAAAGACCGCGTCGTGATCGTTGCCGCGTCGAGCGAAGGCCTCGGCAAGGCCGTCGCGCTGGGACTCGCCCGCGAGGGCGCCAAACTCGCCCTGTGCGCGCGGACTGAAAACACGCTGGACGCTGCCGCCGATGAGATCCGGCGCGAAACCGCCGTCGAAGTCCTGGCGCACCCGGTGGACGTGACCCTCGAAGGCCAGGTCCACAGCTTTGTGCAAGCGGTGCTTGCACGCTTTGGCCGTCTCGACGTGGTTGTAACCAACGCCGGCGGTCCGCCCTCAAAGCCGTTCTCGGCAACCACCGTCGACGATTGGGAGAGCGCCGTGCGGCTGAATTTCATGAGCACGCTTTACTTCGCGCACGCGACGCTGCCGGTGATGCAGAAGCGGAAGTGGGGCCGATTCATCACCATCACCTCGGTCACGGTGAAGCAGCCGGTCGAGGGACTGGTGCTCTCGAACGCTGTGCGGCAGGCGGTGGTGGGCCTGGTGAAGACCCTTTCGAACGAATATGGCGCCGACAACGTGCTGGTAAACAACGTCTGCCCCGGCTTTACGCGCACGGCCCGGCTTGATGATCTCTCAGGACGCCTCGCCGCGGCGGAGGGCGTGGAGCCCGCCGAGATCCACCGGCGCTGGTCAAGCCAGATTCCGCTCGGGCGGCTCGGTACGCCCGAAGAGTTCGCGAACCTGGTTGTCTTTCTCGCCTCGGAACGCGCCAGCTACATCACGGGCGCGTCAATTGCCGTCGATGGCGGATTCGTAAAATGCATTTTGTAGGTGCCACCCCGCCGCGGAGTCGTCAAGGGCTAAGCTTCTACTTGACGAACAATTGAGGAAGATCCTTGGCTGTCATCTTCGGGCTACTCGGAGCGTTCTCCTGGGCCGGCGCCGATTTCCTCGCGCGGCACGTCTCGCGAATTATCGGACCCGTGCGTACCTTCATCCTGGCGCAGTGCGTCGGATTGAGCGCGCTTACGGTTTATCTTGCGATTATTCACGATCCGAACTGGCCCCTGGCGCTTAGCTTTCGCGGCAGCGCGCGCCGCGCTGACGAGTGGGCGCTGGTCGCCACTCTTTTGAATATCGTGGGTTCGGTGTGCCTCTATCGAGCGTTCGCGATCGGTAAGATGGCGCTGGTGACGCCGATCGCCGCCAGCTACCCCGGGCTCACGGTCGTGCTAGCGCTGGCTTCAGGCGAACGATTGAAGACCAGTTCCGCAGTCGGAATCCCCATCATCCTCGCAGGCATGATGCTGGCCGTGATTCCCGTCGCAAGTGCCGCCGCGCACCCTGAGGAATCCGCTCCGCGGTCCGTGCATGGCGATCATGGCGGCGTGGGATGGGCCCTGGTCGCGGCGAGCTGCTTCGGAGTCGGATTCTGGGCGCTGGGCTTTCACGTGACGCCTGCTCTCGGCGGCGTGGTGCCGATCTGGATCATCCGGCTGGGAGGCGCCACGCTGATTTTAGCCCTTGCGGCACGGCGACGTTCACAACCCCTGCTGCCTTCCGGGAAAGTGTGGCGCCCGCTCGCCGCCTCGGCGCTGCTCGACACCTGCGGGTTCGTCGCCACCACACTCGGGCTTGCGACCGGCCACGTGTCAGTGGTCACAGTCCTTACCTCGCTCTTCGGAGTCATGATCATCCTGCTGTCCTGGTTTCTGCTGAAGGAACGGCTCCACCTCCGGCAATGGTGCGGCGTGGCGCTGATCTTTGCGGGCGTGGCGCTGGTCAGCGCCTAGCCTATTGCATGGGCTAGCCTTGCGGTAATCATAACCCTTCTATTCATGAATCGCGTTTTGCAGCACACCGCCAATTTACAAGCTACATGCACCTGCGGCGCGGTACTGGGACTGCTCCTTAGAAAAAAGTTCATGCGTACATGGGTCCGATTTTCGGAACCCACCGATCATAACGTCCGCAACCGGCTGATTCTATACGGTCCTTGACGATGGCTGGACGATTGCACACCCGGGCCCTCGGAGGGCTTGTGGACCGGGAACGCTGAAGGGGGTGGTTTACGAGAGGTGAACCGCCTATGTTCGAGAGGTCGCGATACGTGCTGATCCACGTTCTGCCCGACGGCACCCCCAACGCCGTTCAACCCGTTTCAAACCTCGATGAGGCTTATCGCAAGCTGAAGGCGCTCCAAGAGCGGGAGGGTGGCGGCTGGCATATTTTCGATCTTGAGGAAAACAAGCGAGTGGAATTTCCCAGGAGTAATGACGAGTGACCAATGATGAGTGGCATGCGCACCGGCGGCGGCGATCGGGTGAGCGCCGCCTCGCCTTACTGAGGATTACAGAACATTGTGACAACTATATTCGGTAATGCTCATTAATCCCATCACCGCGCCTGCGCAACAGACGGCCTCGCCCGGCCGGGACTGGTTTCAAAAGATCCGCTTATCCCCTGAGCTTTTGACATCACAACGGACGCATGGGTGCTCTCCCGCCGCGTGAATTCGCTGGAGACGGCAGAAGCGATGCTCGAGCCGTTGGTGTAGGAACCGTTGTCCGGGAATCTTCTGCACCCGAATGCGGTCCTCCTGCGTAATTGAATCAGGAGGATTGCAGCCGCATGATCGCGCTTCGTCTCGTCGCTGTTCTCTGGCTCACCGTTGCCCCACAAGGCGCTCCAGCACAGACGACCGCCTCCGCTCCTGCTTCGCCTGCCGCTCCGGCCGCCGACTCGTCATCGGCGCCCACGGCCAACGTCGAGTCTTCAAAATCCGGCGGAGTTACTCCCGCCGCAGCAACACCAGCGCCGGCAGGATGCACCCCGTCCGCCGGCGCGCCGCTCACCGCCGGCCAGATCATGACCTGTGTGGCCGCCAATCAGGATCGGGCCGACGCGCTGCGCAGCGAGTACATCTACCATCAGCGCATCCGCGTCCTGTTGGAGAAAGCCAGCGGCAAGCGGATGCGCGACGTGACCACGGACTACGTCGTGACACCGACGCCCGACGGAACCAAAAAGGAACTCACCCACGTTGAAGGCTATTACCGCGACAAGGGCCGGTATCTCGCGTTCCAGGGTAAGTCTGAGCCCATTCCTGACGAAGACAGCATCGATGGCGGCATGGCGCACGACTTTCGCGACGACCTGCTGAACGACAAGTCGAAAGATGGCCTCGCCAGCGACCTCTTCCCGCTTACCACCGAACACCAGAAGGACTACCGCTTCCAACTGCTCGGCCAGGAGGTTATCCATGGCCGGCCCACTTACCGCCTGAAGTTCGGGCCCAAGGACCGGTCTGATATCGATTGGGCCGGCGAGGCCGACATCGACGTCGCCGACCTTGAGCCCGTGCGCGTCTACACCAAGCTTTCGCGGCCCATTCCCTTCCTGATGCGCAAATTCCTGGTCGACCTGCCCGGCGTGGGATTCGACGTGGAGTACGCCCGCCAGCCGGACGGCGTCTGGTTTCCCGTCAGCTTCGGGACCGAGTTCCGCATCAGGGTGGTGATGTTTTGGGCCCGCAACATCATCGTGTCGATGAGCAACAGCGACTTTGAGCGCGCCGAGGTCCAGCACAGCGTGCGGTTCGAAGGCGCGGCACCCGCTAGGCCAGAGCTGGCCGCCATCCCAATCTCCATATCCCCACTGATGCTTTCGTTCTGAAACAAGACCAGAGGAGTTCCCAGCCTTGAGCATCGCGTGCACAGCCACGACTGGCTGTACCACCGTCGCGCATCCGCATCGCCTCGCGACAGCCGTTGATAGGGGTAGGGAGAGCGCAAGCGCACCCCCTCCCTCCGAACCGGACAGGCGGCCGGCATCCGGCTCTTCGCCACTGCACTGCAGGCTCGCCACACGACGCTGGCCGAATCGAGTTCAGCTTCCTCTCCTGCCGGAGAGACTTTCTACGACGCGGTTGCAGTGGGTTAACAAATTACGTTGACTTGGGCAGGGCTTCCACCTCCCCGGCTGAGTGCGATCTCAGGCGCACAGTGCGGCAGCATCCTGCCGCTTTCATAGGGCCGGCGTGCTGGCCGGAGAAGGCTCCGGGCAAGGACGACGCTATAAATGAGACCGCGAGCAAGCTCGCGGGAGGAAAGCGGCAGCACGCTGCCGCACTCAAAAGCTGCCGCAGATCTTCTTGCCTGGGCCAGCGCGTCGCCTATTGCGATTGAAAGTTGATGTCGCCCGTTCCGACGTGGGCGCGGAGATCGTAGGAGCCCTGGCCGGCGAATTCACCCACGTGTCCGAGCCAGCCATGCTCGTGATTGAAGTCGAGCCCGTTGATGTCCCCGATCCGCGTGGAAGCTTCGACGGAGCGATAGAGCCGCGGATAGCCATCCTTGGGCTCGATGACCGTGATATCGCCAAAGTGCGTCTGGAGAGATTTGCTGCCTTTCACCCTCTCAACGGTCAAGTCTCCGGCAAACATGCGGACGTCCAGCGTCAATGGGGCCGGCACTTCCAGCGTGGCGTCGAGGTTCACGTTGTTCGGCGACCTGACGCTGAGAAGGACGTCTGACCCACGCGGGTCGAGGTCCAGGCGCACAAGGTCTGAGGCGTCCTGATGATGCCGTTCAGCCGTGTAGCGCAGGACGATGTGGGTCGCGTCGTCACCGCGAATCACCTTCAAGTCTCCTGCCCGCAGGTAGACGCGCAACGCATGCCCAGCGGTAAATTCCCATTTCTTAACGTGGCCGGGAACGCCGTCGCTCGCTGATAAGGGCAGCGTCGCAACACAAATGGCCGCCAGAGCAAGAAGCGAGCGAATCGACGTTTCACGCATGTTGTCCTCCCGCACTTATACCCCAAGAATTTGCTTCTCGTTCTCAGATACGGACTTCGGGACTTTGTGGTTCCCGGAAAATTGGGTGGCGGTGTCATTTGCGAAATCGTCATTTCCGCGAAAGCGGGATTGACGATGTTCTTAAGACGACTTTAGATCGACAAAGACACCACTACTGGGAATTGTGCCCTAACGTCAAACGGCGACACTAGCGAACCGCGATATGAAGGCCAGCGCCCCGGCCTGAATCGGGGATCTTCACGGCGACGAGGTTCGAGTCGGCATCGTAAGCCCAACCCGACGCCACTTTCTCGAGCGCCTCGACCGAAGACGTCCGCGTGAGCAACTCTCCGCCGGCGGTGACGTCCGCCGGCGTGGCGCGCTCTGCATGAACTTTGAGAACGAGCGACCGCGCCGGCGGCGTGTACGACCCCTCGCGCGCCGTCATGCTGATGTCGATGGCGCCAGGCGAAAGCGTCACGGTGATTTTCTGGTGCAGCGAGGCGCCGTGCTCGAAGTTAAAGCTGATCCCATCGTCTTCGTAGTACTCGCGTGACGACGCCGTGCCGGTCGTATCCGAAGCGCCGGGTTCACCAGTCCAGTCGGGCCAATTGGGATAGATTTCGAAGGTCAGCGGATTAATCGGGGCTTCATCCGTGTACTCGACCACCTGCCGCGTAGGGATGATGGCGCCGCCACGCACGAAGACCGGTATACGATCGAGCGGCGCCGGCACTTCCACCTCGCTGCCTCCCGAGTAGCGCCGGTCAGTCCAGAAGTCGTACCACGTACCCTTCGGCAGATAAGCCTCGTCGCTGCGTTCCTTGTCTTTCAGCACCGGCCAAACGAGCAGGTCGTCGCCGAACATGAATTCGTAGCTCTGATCGACGGCGCGTGCGTCGCCGGGGTAATCGAGGAGCAGCGCGCGCATCACTGGGATGCCGTTTTTACTGGTCTCATGGAACGCGTCATAAAGATACGGCAGCAATCGATAGCGCAGCTCGATCGACTTGCGATTGATCGCCTCGAGCTTGTTGCCGTACGACCACGGCTCCTGGCTGGGCGCGCCGTACTCCACGTGTGTGCGGCAGTATGGATAGAAGACGCCCGTCTCGAGCCAGCGCGTGTAGAGTTCAGGACTCGCGCCGCCGCCCGCGAATCCACCGATGTCCGCGCCCGCGAGCGCGAGGCCTGACATACCCATGCTCATGATCTCGGGCACGCTCAAACCGAGATGATCCCAGGTGCTGGAATTGTCGCCGGTCCAGACAGCGGAGTAGCGCTGGCCGCCCGCGTAGGTGGCGCGCGTGATCACCAGCGGGCGCTCGTTCGGCTTCGCCATCAGGATGCCATCGTGCGTCGCGCGCGACATCTGCATGCCGAACACGTTGTGGATCTTGGTCTCGGGGCTCTGGAGGCCGTTGTCGTAGAACACCACGTCGTCGGGCATGGTCTTGCTCGCCACGTTGAAGACCGACGGCTCGTTCATGTCGTTCCAGATACCGTCTACGCCGCCGTTGATCCAGGCCTTGACGAGCGAGCCCCACCAGTCGCGCACTCGTCCCCAGCTGAAGTCCGGAAACGCGCTTGGACCCGGCCACACGGGTCCGATGAAGACCTTGCCATCCGGCAGCTTGGCGAAATCGTCGCCCGCGAGGCCCTGTTGATAAGCGAAGTAGTTCGGGTCTTGCTTCACGCCCGGATCGACGATCGTCACCACGTGAAATCCCTGCTGGTGCAAATCGTGCAGTAGCGACGCGGGATCGGGAAAGCGCGACTTGTCCCAGGTGAAGATGCGATAGCCGTCCATATAGTGAATGTCGAGAAAGATGGCGTCGCATGGGATACGCCGCTCGCGGAAGTTGTCGGCGATGAACCGGACCATTTTGTCGGGATAGTAGCTGTAGCGGCACTGGTGGTATCCGATGGCCCACATGGGCGGCATGGGCAAACGCCCGACGAGTTCGGTGAAGCGATCGATCACCTTCTTGGGATCCGGCCCCCAGAAGAAGTAATAGTTCATCTCGCCGCCTTCGGCGCCGAACGAGTAGCGATCGGGCGCGCTCACGCCGAAGTCGAAGCTCGAGCGATAGGTGTTGTCGAAGAAAATGCCGTAGGCGCGTCCGGCGTTCAAGCCCATGAAGAACGGGATGTCCTCGTAGAGCGGATCAGTGTTCGCACCCCAGCCATACTGGTCGGTGTTCCACGTGACGTACGTGTGACCGCGACGATCGAGCGGCCCGGCCTTCTCGCCAAGCCCGAAGTAGTGCTCGTCAGGCGGCATCGATCGCCAGTCGCGCACACGCGATCCCTCCCAGGCCACGCCGCGCTCGTCATCGTCTTTGGAAATCAAGCTTCCATCGTGATCGTAGAACTGCACTCGGAAGGGGTTGGATTTCAGGTGAATCTCGAGCTGGGCTGTGCGGATGATGCGATCGTTTCCGCCGGCGCCATCCGAATTGATCTCGGTCGCCGGCTTGGTCCACTCGCTCGCGGGCTTGATCACCGCCCACGAGTAGTCCGGAGCAAATTGCGCGCCCGGCGTCATCCTAACGCGGACGAGATCGGGCGCGAGCACGGTGATGGTCGCGAGCACGTGAGGGCCGCGGAACGTCACGCTGTCGTTCGTAAGCGGACCCGCCGTGGCCGGGCCAGTCGCCTGCCACTGTCCGGCGGCAGGGTTCGTCAGGAGCAGGATGATCAGGGGCAGAAGCGAAGCAACGAGGGACGAATGGCTCTTCGGAATTTCATCGTTGGGCATGGGTCAACTCCCGGCAAGCGTTCAAAGATGCGGCTCCGGACTTTCAAACTCCCGGGGCTTGGGCTGGCGTCAGCCGCGCTGACCGGCGACGGTTTCGGGGCTGGTCATCTCGGCCAAGGGCAGGACTTGGTAAGTTGCGAAGTTATAGACCGGCGCTTGGGCCAGAAGACGGTCGAGTTCTTCGTTCGACTCGACCTTGTAAATCCAGGCTCCGCCATGGCTGCCGACAACGTGGTAGCGGCACTCGAGCTTCCCTTTTGCTTCGAGCTTCTGGCCGTAGCTCGATTGGTTCATCACCGCAGAGATCACCTCGGACGTGATCCTCGCCGGATCGAGGCGCCACAGGACGAGGAACTTCATATGAACTCCTTCGCGGAGAGGTTGCCGCCGCACCAGTCTGGCACACTCAGCGAAGGACTGAAAGCGTCACTTCGTTGCATAGCGTGTACGGGCTCTCGATATGCTGAGGTGCGCAGCGCCATGAGCAGACCACATGAGCCAGATCGCGAGGCAGGTCGCGTGGCACCAGTCGAGTCGCAACCGCGCGATGCCTCGCGTCAGCGTGATGCTGAGGAGTGCTATCGCCCAGTCAGGACAGCATCAGGGTGCCGAGCGACGCGGTCAAGCGCTTACTCACCTGGACCGGACGGCCGCGGCGGCCCCGGCCAGTTTTCGCGGTATGGCAAGCACGCGGTTCAAAGCATCGGCAACCAGAGCCACTGTGGCCTGTACTTCAGGGCTGACGGATTGCATGAGCCCGGTCTGGCAAGGTTGAATCCCGATCATGAAAACCTGGGCGTGAGTCTCGCGCTGGAAGTAGTTCATCAACACACCGACGGGAATGCGGTGCGTGGTGGGCCAGTAGCCTGCGATTCGATCCTTGTCGAGCACGGCGACGGAGCCGGGAGGCGAATACAGATTGACCGAGTCGATCAGGATGATGGTGTCGGGCCGCTGATTCGCTACCTGGCGCCAATGGTTCTCCGGTACGTCCTGAGCATCGATCGCGTAAACGCCAGAAACGTCGCGGATCTGGGCTACAACCAGGCCGCCTGCGGCGTCATCGCCTCGGCAGGGATTACCAATGCCCATCACGACCACGGTGCCTTGAATCCGGCTCGCGAGTTGCTCGCGCAGGTCGCCGACCGTTGTCGCGTTCGGCTCCATCCGTCGTTCGGTGGTTTCTTCCGCGCCGGGCCACACCTCGAGACGCGGCCTTGGGGCAGGCGACTTGCAAAGGTACGGGTAGGGGTCGAGTTCGCAGATGAGGAAGTGTTCCAGCGCGAGCGGCCAGTACCAGTCGGAGGGGGCGAAGGCATAGGCTCCTACGACGGCTTCCGGATCGCGCAGCAACGGCGCCCACTGGGACGCTTCTTCGGGAAGTCCGTTGATTAACCCCGCCGAGCGTGCATACATTTCGTCAGCCACGCCTCCGGCACGTTCGCGCCCGGCGGTCGACTTTCCCACAAAGGCGGTCACGCCGCTCTCGTCGACGAAGTAGTAGATTCCCGGGCTCGTGCCCCACGCGAACCCGCCCTTGCGGTGGGCTTCGTATTCGCGCTTGAACTGACCGAGGCCGAACTCCACGTGCTCGGGCCGCTTTACGTCCGAAGTCCGGGCAAGAAACCTGTCGACGAGAGCCTCGAGTTGCTTTTTATTGCTCATACGACCTCCTCGCCGGAGCGCCTGCGGCTAATCTGCTCCGCCAACTGTCGGATCTGCCTCCTTTATGCGCTCCCTCCCCTAAAGACTCAGTGATTGACATCACAAGTAAGAGTTGGGGGGAATACCGGGCGGCATCTTCCGACGCTGTCGGTTTGTGCTGACGCACCGGCGCTGCGGTCAGGCGAGCAACGGCATGAGAAGCTTGTATTATTGGATTTTGGCCAATGATTGGTCTTTGGAGGAACACCGAAATCGTGGACTTTGTACTAAACGATGTCGAGGCCCGCGTCCTGGGCGCGCTGGTCGAGAAGGAAATCACTAC
>JASHQD010000625.1 GCA_030037755.1 Terriglobia bacterium | reverse complement strand
ATGCCCTCGCACGGCTATGCGAGCTTCACCGATGACGAGGTCGGCTCGATCATTTCGTATTTGCGGTCCCTCAGCCCCCAGGGCGCGTCCTCGCCGGAGCCCCGCCTGGGACTGGGCGTGCGCGTGGCCTTCGTGATGGGAATCGTCAGGACGGAGGCCGCTGAGTTCGCCCACACGCCGCCGCCAGTCGATCTCGGAGAGCGCTACCAGAAAGGACGGCACCTCGCCCAAGTGATATGTGGGCAGTGCCACGCAACCGATCTGAGCGGCGATCCGAAGTTTCCGGGACACCCCACACCCGATTTGCTGATCGCCGCCGGCTATGACCCTGATGCTTTCCGCGCACTGATGCGCACCGGCAAAGCCCCTGGCGGCCGCGAGACCGAGGTCATGTCAAAGATCGCGCCCGGAGACTTATCCAACCTGACCGATGACGAGATCGACGCGATTTACGACTACCTCATCGCGCGATCGAAGGCCCTGGCCGCCCAACGAGCCGGGCCGAGCAGTTGATAGCCGACAGCCGACTATCGGGCGAAACACGCGACTCAAAATGGTAAAATATTATTTCGACAGCGCCGAGGAAGCGACCGGCCGTCAACCCCAACAGTACCCAGAGGAGCCATGTACAAGCTCGTTCTATTGCGCCACGGCGAGAGTGTTTGGAATAAAGAGAACCTGTTTACCGGCTGGACCGACGTCGATTTGTCCGATTTGGGACGGACGGAGGCGGCGGAGGCCGGCCGTGTTCTGAAGCAGCACGGGTATGGCTTCGACGTGGCCTACACGTCAGTGTTGAAGCGCGCCATCCGTACGCTCTGGATGGCTCTCGACGAGATGGACCTGATGTGGATTCCCGTCATTCGCGACTGGCGCCTGAACGAGCGGCATTACGGCGCGTTGCAGGGACTGAATAAATCGCAAACTGCCGCGAAATACGGCGACGCCCAGGTGAAGATCTGGCGCCGCAGCTACGACATCCGGCCGCCGGCGCTCGAGGAGAGCGATCCTCGGTACCCGGGCCATGATCCGCGGTACAAGAACCTGAGCAAGAGCGAGCTTCCGCTGACCGAGTGCCTCAAAGATACCGTCGCCCGTTTTCTGCCGTGCTGGAACGACATTATCGCACCAGACGTACGCTCCGGCCGACGAGTCCTGATCACGGCGCACGGTAACAGCCTGCGCGCGCTGATCAAGTATCTCGACAACGTTTCCGACGCCGAGATTCCCGAGCTTAACGTTCCCACGGGAATGCCGCTCGTCTACGAGTTGGATGAAGATCTCAGGCCGTTAAACCGCTATTACCTCGGCGATCCGGAGAAAGTGAAGGCGGCGATGGAGGCGGTGGCAAAGCAGGGGAAGGCAAGGGGTTAGGTGGTCAGGGGCTAGTGGCTAGTCTAACCCCTCACCGTTGGTTGGATGCGCGTCATTGAGCCGCAAAATCCGGATCACAAAGTACCCTGCTGACGCTTCGCAGAGAGCTTCTCCTTCAGCAAGCGGCCGACCTGTCTTGCGCGGTCCCGCGACGGTCTTTCGCGCTAAATGCCGAGTGATTCGTAGATCTCCCAAGAACTGCGTCTTGATTGGCCTCGTACACCTTCCCGAAGCGCTTTGTGATTCTTCGCCACAGAACTAGCCTTCACGATTGCCAGCACACTTCACGGCCGAGCGTCCCGGGAACTGCGCAGACTCGCCGAGTTCCTCCTCGATGCGCAGTAACTGGTTGTACTTGGCGACGCGATCGGAGCGGCTCGCTGACCCCGTCTTGATCTGGCCGGTGCCAAGCCCCACCGCGAAGTCGGCAATGAAGCTGTCTTCGGTTTCGCCGGACCGGTGCGAAACCACCGAGGTGAAGCCGTGACGTCGCGCGAGGTCGATGGCAGCGATGGTTTCGCTCACGGTGCCGATCTGGTTGAGCTTGATCAGGATTGAATTGGCGACGCCCTCATCAATACCACGCTCCAGCCGGTCGAGGTTAGTGACAAAAATGTCGTCGCCCACCAACTGAATCTTGCTGCCAAGCTCGTCGGTCAGTTCCTTCCAACCCGCCCAGTCGTCCTGCGCGAGGCCGTCTTCGAGCGAAATGATCGGATACTGGCGCACCCAATCCGCGAAGATTTTCACCATCTCGTCCGACGACTTTTTCGACTTATCCGACTTGAAGAAAACATAGTTTCCATCCCGATACAGTTCGCTGGCGGCGGGATCGAGCGCCAGGGCGATGTCGTGACCGGGTGAATAGCCAGCCTGCTCGATCGCTTCCAGAATCAACTCGATGGCCTCAACGTTCGTTTTCAACGCCGGCGCGAACCCGCCCTCGTCGCCGACCGCCGTGGAATAGCCCTGGTTCTTGAGCACCTTCTTCAGCGTCTGGAACGTCTCCACTCCCATGCGCAAGGCCTCCGAGAAGCTCTCCGCGCCGACGGGCATGATCATGAATTCCTGAAAATCGACGGTGTTGTCCGCATGAACGCCGCCATTGAGGATGTTCATCATCGGTACCGGCAACGTACGCGCGGACATGCCGCCGAGATAACGATAGAGCGGCGTGTGCGACGAACGAGCGGAGGCCCTGCACACGGCCATGGACACCGCCAGTATGGCGTTGGCTCCCAGCTTGCTCTTGTTCTCCGTGCCGTCCATAGCGATCAGGTGCGCGTCGATTTGGCTCTGCTCGCTTGCCTCCTGGCCTCCTAATTCGCGCGCGATGTAAGTGTTGACGTTGTCGATTGCCTGCCGCACTCCTTTTCCGCCATAACGCTTGTCGCCATCGCGTAGCTCCAAGGCTTCATGCACTCCCGTCGACGCGCCCGAGGGCACGGCAGCGCGTCCGAAAGCACCGTCGCGCAAATGAACATCCGCTTCAATGGTAGGATTCCCGCGCGAATCGAGGATTTCGCGCGCAACAATCAGGTCAATTTGTGCCATGAGTTACCGTCCTGGTGGGATAGTTGACAACCTACAATTCTATCACGTGCTGGAGTGTGATCGTGCGGCCATTCCGGTCACGATCACTCGGCCAGCGACCGATATGTTGGCCTCTTGTCTTTGGCCCTGATTCCTGATTCCTGATTCCTGACCCCCAATCTCCAATCTCCAATCCCTGCCCCCTGCCCCCTGAATCTACTCCGGCTCCTCGAACAGACGCTGTTCCGGCACCACGACCACGATGCCACTGTCGCTCACGTGATATTTCTTGCGATCTTCATCGAGATCGAATCCAATCACGCTGCCTTCGGGAATGTGAATGTTGCGGTCGATGATCGCGTGCCGGATGCGCGAGTACCGTCCCACGTCCACATGGGGGAAGATAATGCAGCCGTCCACATCGGTGTAGCTGTTCACGCGGACATCGAAGGAGAGCACCGAGTTGGCAACGCGTCCGCCGGACACAATACAGCCTGAAGACACAATCGAGTCCACCGCGGTTCCCACGCGCTTGCCTTCCTGTGCGAAGACGAATTTGGCCGGAGGATACTGCCGCTGATACGTGCGCAGCGGCCACTCTTTGTCGTAGAGGTTGAAGACCGGGGTCACCGAGACCAGGTCCATGTTGGCCTCGTAATAGGCTTCGATGGTCCCGACATCGCGCCAATACTGGGCCTGCTTCTTGTTTTCGTCGACGAAGGGATAGGCGTAGACCTTGCCCCCGCTATCGATCAGCTTGGGCACCACGTTGCGTCCGAAGTCATGCGACGAGGTGGGATCGTCGGCGTCAGCGAGCATGGCCGCAACCAGCACTTCCTTATTGAAGCAGTAAATGCCCATCGAAACGTGGCTTTTGTCGGGCTTGCCGGGGGCCGGTTTGGGATCGGCGGGTTTCTCCTGCCAGCCGATGATCCGCTGGCTCGTATCCAGTTCCAGCACGCCGAACGAAGATGCCTGCGAGCGGTCGAACTCCAGCGTGCCGATGGTGACGTCCGCGCCCGCATCGTCATGGCGCTGCAGCATTCGCTGATAGTCCATCTTGTAGACGTGATCGCCGGAGAGGATCAAGACGTACTTACAAGGTTCGCTGCCGATCGAGTACAGGTTCTGATAGATAGCATCGGCGGTTCCCGAGTACCACGTCTCGCTGACGCGCTGCTGGGGGGGCAGCACCTGGACATACTCACCCATTTCGTGGGCGAGCATGTACCAGCCCTCCCGCAAATGGCGATTCAGCGACAGGGCCTTGTATTGCGTGATCACGTAGATACGCCGCAGCCCGGAATTGACGCAATTCGACAGGGTTACGTCGACGATCCGGTACACGCCGCCGAAGTGGACCGCCGGTTTCGCACGGTCGCGGGTGAGCGGATACAGACGCTCGCCGGCGCCGCCCGCCAGCAAGCAGACCAAGGTGTCACGGACCATGCGTCGCCTCCTGCCCAGGCCGGACGCCCGGGAAGTTCAGGGATGAAGCTTCAAGGCACCATCTTCCTTTGTTTCCCGGCCTTCGATCAACTGTTAATTCCCGCCTCGATAATGTGGGGGCGCCCGCCGGATCGGAACTCGAATCCGCAATTGGTCCGTTAGTCTCGTCTCGCTTCTCAATGATTCCAAAAGACTTTTCAGCTTTGACCCCACGTGTTGCCGTTATCGCCGAGCCGAACCACTGGCCGGACTCACCCACTTCCCGGCTCGATCTGCAGTCTGAAACAGCCCTGGGAGACATACATCTCTTGAAGGAGCAGCACTTTTTCGGAGCGAAGTCGCTGAAAACAAGCAGGACGACTTCGCTGGGCTCGTTGCCATCACGTTGGCCGTAAACCACGAGGTTCCAGGCGCTTGGCCTTGTTGGGTTCGGCCAGCCCGGTCGGCAGCGCGGGTTGGTTCGGCGGCGGGATGCAGGTGACCTGTATGACGGGACACTCGCGCCGTCAATAACGGCCGGCATGCAGCCATTGAGGGCCATCAAAGACATGCCACGGCGGGGCACGGCTCCACTCCGATTTTCTCCGGGGAAGAAAGAGAGGCTAGCACACTACGAAGAGTCTGTCAAGTGATTTCTTTATGCCGGAGGCACATGATGTAGCCTAGCCATGCGCCGGGCGCGCGACCGCGAGCCGCCAGCACAGGGCCGGCAACGCTTCCAGGCGCGTCACGACCTCCCCCAGGGTTGTGAGTTTTTCCCGGGTTCACCTTTTGGAGTATGCCGTAAAAATGAAATCCTTTGATGCCGCCAGCGTGTGGCATGCGGCGCCGCATTTGGCGTCGTGCCCCTGCGGCGGCTTGCTGGCCGAGTTGGCGGGCGTGAACGTACCGGCTGCGGCGTCATACTCGAACATGGCGTATCCCCATCCGTGCGTGTCCGGGAACCTCTTGCTGTCCTTTTCGATGAACTCGACCGCAGCCAGGTCACCCGGCACCGTGTCTGGAGTGCTCGCGGAGAACGGGGGATCGGTTATCTGTTTCGGTCTCCACTCAATCTTCGCAATCTTGGAGCCGTCGGGGAAGGGCTTGCCATTTCCCGGGACACCTTCCTTGTACGCGTCGATCATCACCGGATTCGCAACGATAACCCTTATCACGTGTGCGGCGTCGGTCTGACTCGGGCCGACCGTCTGCCAGTCTTCGTATCCCTTGAACTCAGAGAACGCGAGACCGCCTGGCACGCTCAAAGTGTACTTGTCCTGCTTTTCCTGCGCGGAGATGGCCCTGCGGCCCAAGACGGCGAACACGAACGCGACGATCACCACCAACAACGGTAGAGTCCTCTTCATCTTGTTCCTCCCCCTAATGAAATTTCACAGTGGATTCCGGCGCGCCGGTAAGCTACACCCGGCATGCTCTGAACTCAGCCTTCAACAGATCGCGGACAATCGATGTCAGGTGTTTTCACTCCGCCTTGCCGCCCCATGGCAGCGTCTCACGGCGGCGGCCGCGACGTTCCTCACCACTGCACGACACGTCATTGATCGTCACTTCGATGCGAACGACGCTCAACCGGGTCCCGTTCGGGCCCGATTTGTGCAAGAAACTTCTTGACAGTGTCAAACGTATGATTTATACAAGTGTTTGAATTGAGCGTTTGACGGACTATTATGCCGCAGCCAGCACCAGCAGCCGATACCGAGACCCGCCGACGAATCTTGAGCGTATCAGCGCAACTCTTTGCTGAAAATGGATTTAACCACGTCACGATCCGCCAGATCTGCCAGGCGGCTCAAACCAACATTGCCGCCGTGAACTATCATTTCCGCGACAAGCTTGGACTCTACAAAGAGGTGGTTCAGATTGCTGCCGACGGAATGCATCGTCTGAAAAGCGACGTTTTGGACGCCATCGAGCCGCAGCCCCCCGAGGAGCGCCTGCGCAACTACGTCCGCTTGACGATGCACCACTTGCTCGATCCGCACGAGCAGTCCTGGATGGAAAAGCTGATCGCCCGCGAGACCATGGAGCCGACGCCTGCCATCGACCTGATTATCGAGAAGGGCATACGGCCCACGGCCGAGCGCAACGGACGCATGGTGGCGGAGCTGTTGGGCACCACGCTCGACGATCCGCGCGTCTGGCAATGTTTTCTCAGCGTGCAAGGCCAGTGCCTCTTCTACAAGATGTCCATGCCGGTGACCATGCGCATGGCTCCGCCGGGATTCCAGTACACGCCCGAAGTCATCGACGCGCTCGCCGAGCACGTTTATCAGTTCTCGCTTGCCGGCATCCGCGCTCTGGCCGCGCAGCCGGCACCAGCCAAAATGGAGTGGCGACCATGAGGACCCTTCATCAAACCGAGACGGCGCTCGATCAAACCGAA
>JASHQD010000624.1 GCA_030037755.1 Terriglobia bacterium | reverse complement strand
ACCCCGCGGGGATGGCAAGGGTATGGTCCGGACCTTTTTTTGGCCTTATTGCGACTGCTAACGGGACTCTGGGCTCGAGCTCTGGGCTCGCCAATCTCGAGTGAGAGTATGGGCCCGCGGTTCAGATGGTCGGAAGGCGCAGACGGCCCCGGTCCCGCTACCGTGAAAATCAGCCTTACTACCACGGGCTGCTAGCCCATTCGAAATGGGACTGCAAATACGATGTCGTGTTTGTGCCCAAGCGGCGGCGCCGGGTGTTGTTTGTGCGGCTGCGCCGCCAATTGGGTCCCATCTTCCACGCCCTGGCCCAACAGAAGGAGTGCCAGATGGTGGAAGGGCACTTGATGCCGGACCATGTGCACATGTGCATCGCGATTCCCCCCAAACACCCGGTGGCCTCGGTGATCGGGTTTCTGAAGGGGAAGAGTGCCATTGCGGTGGCCCGACTCTCCGGCAAAGAACGCAACTTCACCGGCGAACACCTGTGGGCCCGCGGCTATGCGGTTTCCACCGTGGGCTTCGAATTGGAGCAAGTCCGCCGCTACATCCGCGAGCAGGAGAAAGCGGATGGAGCAGGACAATTCTAGATACCGTTCACCAAGGCGCGCTTTAGCGCGACGCCAAAACCAACTGGGCAACTGCCTTTGAGGCAGTCCCACTCATCAAGCCACCCGCTCTGCGGGGGGTGTCTGACTTTCTTTGAATGAGTACCGGAAATGACCGAAACCAGCACCGGAGAATCAGCAGATTACAGGCGCCCGAGGCCCAGGGTTGTTTGAAGATGCCGAAGGCCAGCTCAGTCGGCTACGCAGCACACTGAACGATAGTTTGCTCGAATCGGGCTGGCCGTGCCAGAGGGTGACATAAGCCGTGCATCAGATTCAATTCACGGCGTGTACTCAAACACCGTTCCGCAGCCGTTGTCACTACCGCCCCCAAAAGTCGTACCGTAAAGACTACCATTCAGCAATAGCAGACTTCCCAGTGGGAGTTGGCCGTCATCTGGAGGGCCGGAGAAGTCGTGCAGAATGTCAAAAGTAGTAGCGAGTCGATACAGTACCCCTCGTGGTAATTTCCAATACCGCCCCATAGCCAGTCCCGTAGATGGCGCCACTCGTATCTCTAACAATGCTGCCGTAGGGCTCTCCGCCGTCGAGTCCGTCGAAGTTAAACAGGATAGTTTCTGTCCCTTCTGGGGTCAGCTCGAATACGGTATCGAAATAATCGCCAGTACCGCCTTGGACGGTCGTGCCGTACAGATTCCCCGCGTTGCCAAGTACTAGTCCCGTCTCAGGCTCTGCCCCATCAGTCGGACCTCCCGCAAACTGGCGCAACAGCTTTTCACCGCCCGAAGCAAATATCTCAAAGGCGATGCCAACGCCGTACGGGCCGCCGAACTTCGCCGTCCCATAGAGATCTCCACGCTCGTCGCGAAGCAACTGGCCATAAGGATAAACTCCGTCTTGCCCGTCCTCACCAAAGTTGTGCAGCACAGACTCTTTTCCATTAGCACTCAACTCAAACGCTACTCCAGCTCCAAAGAGTCCCCCGTAGATTGTTGTCCCGTAAAGGTTACCTGCCTGATCTTCAACCACCCCAGCGTACGGAGAACTGCCGTCTGACCCGCCTGTAAAGTTGTAGAGGGTCGTTTCGTCACTGTCGCTGTCAATCTTGAACACGGTCCCAAAACCGTAGAGCCCCCCGGTGTAGGTTGTCCCGTATAGCACGCCGTCGGCAGATCGCAGCAATGTCCCTTGAGGGTTCTGACCGTCACTTGGCGATCCAGCGAAGCTGTGGAGAATCGTCTCGGCGCCTCCAGGCGTCACTTCAAAGGCTATTCCACCGTCGTGACCACCACCTATCTCCGTCGTTCCATAGAGATTGCCGGCAGGATCGGCCACCAAACCGCCTACCGGGCCATTGCCATCTCCAGCCTGACAGTCAAACGAGTAGAGCACGTTGTAAGCCTGCGCGCGAGCAAAGTTTGCTCCGGCAACCAGCCACAGCAGCAATAACGGCGACACTCCGTATCGACACTTTGTCCTGAGCATCGCGCCACCTCATTTTTGCCTGACGCCCGCTACGGCACCACTCGGAACGGCACGTTGCTGTTCAGCGTCCCGCCCGGCGTGACCACCTGGACCGTTCCCGTGGTAGCGCCTGCTGGTACGGTCGTGGAGATCTCAGTCGCTGAGATGACTCTGAACTTTGCCGCTGTACCGTTGAACGTGACCCTGGTCGCATCAGTCAAATCGGTTCCGAAAATCTTGACGGACGCTCCCACGCTTCCGAAGGTCGGCTGCGTCTCCACAAATGGCCCGAGGCCCACCGAAAGGCTGAAGATCGTGCCACAGCCATACCCCGCGCAGCCGGCGACATACACGGCCCCACCCACCCAGGTCGCTCCATAGAACGTGCCATTGGTCCCCTGGACGAGCCCGGAGGGTCCGGAACCCTCCCTGCAACTGCTGCCGTAGCAAAAGCTGTAAAGCGTCGTCAGGGTCCCATCGAGAGTGATTTCGTAAGCCGTCCCGCAGGCAAGCGCGCAAAGGCCGGTTTCACCATTCGCGCCACCGGCGGCCGTTGTCCCATACTGGTTCCCATCCGTACCCTGGATTAGCGGCGCATCTGCTATGTTTCCATCGAGACAGTCAGTCTGGGCGCAAAAGCTGTGCATCAGGGTAAACGTCCCGGTTGGCGTTACCTGGTAAACCGTCCCGCCATCGTTGTCGTTGGCATACGCGCCACCCCAT
>JASHQD010000623.1 GCA_030037755.1 Terriglobia bacterium | reverse complement strand
CGTCCAGAGAAAGGCCAAGAGAGTCCACACGAACGGAATGCCCAGTCCGAGAACGGCACGCCAGGACCCGAGCAGGCTTGAGGAATCCGGTCTGCCTCTGAGAACCACCGTGCTGGCTACATAGTCGTGCAGGGCTTTCTCCGTCTTTGTAGCCGTTATGGTGATGATGCTGATCAGGGACAAGCCAAACCAAATAGATATGAACTTCGCTAGCCAGCGGCTCAGGGAACGGAGGATCCCGATACGCGAGCGATCATCTCGCGTGACATGAATCTGCAAAAGGCGCTTACCGAAAGTCGCCTGCCACGGAGAGGACTCAAACAGTACAAAATAGATCGGTCCCAGACAGAGGAGATACCCAAAAATAATGGAAAACCTGGCGGCCCCCCCCAAAGCCCGCCAAATCCCGACGGGATCCCGCTGGCCTCCCGGTCCCGTCGGGTGCCACAGGCCCGCCACTCCCAGAATACGCACGATGACGCCCACGACGATAAGAATCGAAGTCGAAAGCGCGAAATCCAGAAGATACGCGCCCAGCCGGCGCCCAAGGCCGGCGTACAGCAGGCTCTCCCGATCTTCAGCCAGTTCGGTCGACATATTCCCTCCCTCCGCCGATCCGGAGGATCGAAGAAACACGCCACGGGAACAACGGTAATCAGTTTCCCGGCGTCACATCCCCGGACTTCCCTGCACCGCCCCAGATTGCGAACTCAAGCTGGAACTTCACCGTACCGCCAGACACCTTCGGCACGTCAATGATCGACATACGGTTATAAAGGTCCTGGAGTATGCGGCCGTCCACGCCAGCCAACCGTCCCCCCTGTTTCGAGACTTCATCGGCCACCTGATACGTGACCTCAAACCGGCGCCGTAAGAACCTGGTAGAGGCCCTTGAAAAACTGAATTCCCCCAAACACAATACCGCCCCAGGCCACAAAGTACGAGCCACCGCCGGAAGAGGCGGCGGCATAGGTAGCGACGGTGACGACAGTACCGCCGACGCACCAAAGTCCGCCGAACAGCATGTTCTTCTTCCCCACCGCCTTCGTTGCTACCGGGACCATCTTGATGCGTGTTTGCCCGTCGATGAATCCCTCGGTTCCGGTCGAGTCGATCACCCGGACCCACGATTTGCCGTCCTGATTGACTTTCTCCCCAAGGTAGAGAGTGGCCGCTTTGGCATAGCGCGCAGCAACCGGGGACGACGTGGAGGGCTGCGAGTATGCCGACACGTCATTCTGGAGGAGGGTAGCGCACTTCAGGAAAGAGACTCTCGTGCTGCCGGGAACATAGCCTCGCCGGCCGTCAGAAAGTACGATTGAAACCCAGGCACGCCCGTCGTCCTTCTTCGCAGCCCCCAGGTCGACAACCGCACCGACGCCTGCCTGGGTAACAGGCATCGAACCTTGATCGGGTCCGCTGTATACAGTCGCGGGTTGATCGATAATCCTGGCTTTCATTCAACCTCCTCCTGATCTCGGGCCGGTACGGAAGCCAAACCTTGCTTTCCCCGCGAGTACTCAACGGGCCGCCGTCCCAGGAACCGAGCGCGGAGCAGTCGTTCAGCATGTGAACGATGTCCGTCCGATCGCTTCGCGTCCCTTCTCGCGTCAGGATTACTCTGCCACCCCAATACAAGGCAGCGACTGCTGTTGTCGTATGCTTGTCGTGAGAGTCGTAAGCCAGCTTCGGGAAACACCTACTGAATAACACAATGTTTTGAGGGTTCAAAGCGAAATTGATAGGCAAATCCTGCTATTTACATCCCGATCTACTATCTTGATATTTGTGGATTTGCGGGTGGCCGCGACATAAAGAACAATGTCGTGGCCACCCCCCGACCCTCGTTGTGGCGCGGTCTCCTCGTGCCACCGTTCCGGCCGGATTCTTATAGGTGCGGAGATCTTCGGTCGAGGCCGTGGGCGTGCACTCTGCCTCGTTCTATTCTATACTTCGCTTATGCTTGAAATTACGCTGGAGCTGCCGGACGAGATCTCCGTTTTCCTCTCTGCTTCGGGGAGCAACCTGGAGCGCGCCGCGCTCGAGGCTATTGCGCTCGAAGCCTACCGCGAGGAGAGGCTCTCCACTTCTCAATTGCGGCGGCTGCTGGGCTACGGCACTCGCGGCCAGGTGCATGCCTTCCTGAAGCAGCATGGAGTTTATCTGCGCTACGGCGAAGCGGACCTGGAACACGATCGTCAAGCCGGGGACGCGATTGAGGTCACACCGGCAGCATGATTGTCGTTGCCGACACCACTCCACTGAATTATCTCGTGCTCATCGAAGAGGCTCACCTGCTCCCTCGCCTGTTCGGTGATGTTTTGATTCCGCCGGCTGTTTTCGAGGAGTTGAGAAATCCGGAGGTAGAGACACAGCGGGTGAAACCGCAAACCAGCCTTTTCAGCTCTCTTTCAAGGCCTCGCTCAAGATCGATTTCCAAGGTTTGCGTGTCACGTCCGAGGGTGGCTTGATCCTGGTGCGCGAACTCGACGAGCGACTCGGGTTTGGAGAATTGATTCAGGAACATCTGACGGATTCACGCCGTGGCAAGAACACGCAGTTCCCTTTCGCCGACTTGCTGCGGCAATCAGTCTACAGCCGCCTGGCGGGCTACGAAGACCTCAATGATGCGGAAAGACTTTCCCAGGACCCCACCTTCCGGCTGATCGGTTCGGAGAAGATTTGGGATCGGGGAGCGGCCCTGACCTCGCGATTGCAGAGCTTCGAGACCGAGATGCTGGCCGAAGAAGAGAACTTCGCCGGACTGGCACGGCT
>JASHQD010000622.1 GCA_030037755.1 Terriglobia bacterium | reverse complement strand
GATTGGCGCGATCGCGCTCGCGCGTTATGCGGCGAATCTGCACGGCCTGCACGATCGAGAAGGCCGCCAGCAGCAGCACGAGTCCGGCGCCCAGGGCGACCGCAATCCGGTGGCGCCGGATGTACTTTCCCAGCAGGTAACCGGCGCTCGCCGGTCCGGCGATCACCGGCTCATGACGCAGGTAGCGGTTGAGGTCGGCGGCAAGCTCCGAAGGCGTCCCGTAACGGCGCGCGCGGTCCTTCTCGAGCGCCTTGATGGTGATCCAGTCGAGATCCCCGCGTAAGAGGCTCGCGAGATGACGGGGCTCGGTGCCCCGCACTTCAGCCGCGGTGGGCGAGTTCTCGGCATGTAGACTGACCTTGGTGCTCGGCCGCGGCGGATCGTCCTCGCGTAGTTGCCTCAGTACTTGGGGCCAGGGCTTGTTGCGCCACTGCTTGGGATCGAAAGGCAACGAGCCGGTAAGCAGTTCATAGAGCTTAGCGCCCAGCGCATAGACGTCACTGCGCGTATCCACGTCTTCGCCCAGTTGAGCCTGCTCAGGACTCATATACCCCGGGGTGCCGACCAAACCGCCCTGCTGGGTCAGCAGGGTGGCATCCGCAGCGGGCAATACCGGCTTGGCGATTCCGAAATCGATGATTCGGGGCTGCGGATGACCGTCCACGTCCACGATCAGGATGTTGGCCGGCTTCAGGTCGCGATGAATGATGGCCTTCTGGTGCGCGTGCGCACCCCTTCACAGACCTTGATGAAAAGCTCCAGGCGCTGCCGGACGCTGAGCTTGCGTTCGTCGCAATAGCGCGTGATCGGAGGACCCGGCACGTACTCCATCGTGATGTACGGCTGGCCTTCCGGCGTCGCTCCGGCGTCGAACACCGTGGCAATCGCCGGATGATTCATGATCGCCAGCGACTGGCGTTCGGACCGGAATCGTTTGAAGGAGACTTCGTTAAAGACGCCCGTCTTGATCAGCTTCAGCGCAACCTGCCGGCGCACGGGCGCGGTCTGTTCAGCAAGATACACCTGACCCATGCCCCCGGAGCCCAGGAGTCGAATGACCTTATAGTTTCCAAGACGCGTACCGGACGGCAAGGAGAAACGAGGCTGGGCATCGTCGGCGCCGCTGGTCACATCCCCACCCTGACCGAGTCTCGGCGGGGATCCGGCCAGCGCCAAGAGTCGAGGGGCGGTGTCCAAAGTTGGCGACTCCATGAAATCATCATCGCCATATGCCAGCAGCGATTCCACTTCGCGGCGCAGGCGTCGCGCAGGAAAGCGGCTCGCTCGGTCTCATCGCGCTGCAGCGCGGCCCGATGCAATTGCGTCACGTGCTCCCAACGTTCGGGGCTCATTCTTCCTTCTTGAGGCATGAGACAATCTGCAGCGGCTATCCCGTTAGCCGGATAGGTCTGTCCGGCGGGCGCTTTTCCAGTAATGGCGACAAATCCGTGTGAATGGCGGGAACTAGGCTTCGTTCACCCGCACAGTAGTTTGGAGCGTTGCCCCTCGCGCTCCGGCGCCATGTACCACTGCGCGAGACCGCGAAGCTCTTGGTAGACCACGGGCACGCGCTTTTTGAGGGCAGCTTGCCCTCCGTCAATCCATCACTGCAGGATTTGTCTTAAGTCGCGCTGTGAGGGTTCCATCGGTCGACCATAGGGCTGCGAGTGCGACGTGAAAAGTTAACACAGGCGATTCCTGTTTTCCAGAGCGATACAGATCGTAACTATAACGATAATTAAACTTAGCGAAACAGCTGGCTAACGATTTTTTCAGGTCGACCAGGCACCGTCGCCAGGTGGCACCTATGTTTCGGTCGCGAAGAATCATGCCGGCCAAAACTACGGTGCCAATTCGTATCTGCGGGTGCAATCCGATGTCGACGCTTACATCAAGTTCAACCTTGGAACGCTGCCCGCTGGTCCCAGCGTCAACAAGGCCACGATCAGACTCTGTGTCGATGCGCTGGCCGACGGAGAACGTTCGATTACCTGGCCCCCGGATATATGGTCGGCACTCGGGAAAGTTCATGGATTCTTACGCAGAGTTCGGTGCCGATCTTGCGGCTAGCGCCGATCATGTGTTTCGTAGCCGGTCATCTGCCGCGGCGGGAGTTTGGAATCGAGTACTTTGCGGGGCTTTCGGCGCTGCTCACTGGCAAACCGCGCCTAAGTGGTGGCTTCGAATTGCCCTGAACCTCGTGCAGCCAGACGAAAGCGCGTGGCGAGACAGGCGTTCCGAACACGGGCGTCCCTAGAATGCTCACGGCGATGCGATCGCGCCGCGTCGCCAGGGAAGTTTGCAACTCGAATTCGTTTTTCATTTAAGATTTGGCAGTATCGCGAGGATTTCGGAATTCGGAGGGTTCGATCCGAATCACTCCAATCTGTTCATTCAACTCCAATCTCATCTAAGATGAAGAAGGTCTTAACTCGCTCGAGGCTCACAGGGATGCGTTCTCGCCGAAAGTCTATCGTTTTCCACGCCTTTGCAGCAGCGGCTGCACTCGGCATACTGATCTGGCTGTGCCACTCGGCGGCCCTGACGCGGGCGGCGAATCCCTCAGCAGCGACCCGCCGCGTGGTGCTGGGCCAGGCACGCGCAGGGCATCCCTACGCTGTCACGATTTCCCTCCGCGATCCTACCCAATTGCAGGGCAAGGAGGCGATCCACGTCACGGTCGCTGACGCCCGAGGCACGGTAAGCGATAAGTGGCTGCATGCTGCGGACCTGGACTTCTACGTCACTCTGCGGCCGCGCGCGAGCGGGCGCGTGGTGGCGACTGTGGAGCCGGAGCCAGGCGCCGAAGCAGGTGCGGAGTCACCGGCTCTTGATACCACGATGGCCGAGATACCCGAAGCCGGAGCCGGGGAGAGTGGGCGCGGAGTGATCGCCGCGGCTCCGAACGGTAACTGGCACAACGCGCAGCCCTTTGAGTTTGGCCAGACCATCTACGGCAGCGATGACGAGAGATCCTATGCTCCATCGCCCACCGAGGACCCTTATCCAGCAATGCTTAAGGGGTTCCAGTGGTTCCGCTTCACGTTCCACGGCTCCGAGGCTCGGCTCGCCTATTTCGAGCTCACGGTGACAGATCGTGACGTGCCCCTCGACGTGGACGTCTTCACGCTGGGCAACAATGCGGCGGGCGGGCCGGACGTGGTCCCTTACACCAACGGTGCGTCCGTTTATCGCATCGAGGCGACGCAGAACTATCCGGGCCTCTACAAGTTCCGCACTCGCATTTTGAAACCAGGCGAGACCTACTACGTGCGCGTGGCCGCAGACCATCCCGCCTACCAGCTTCGCACTTACGACTACCCCGTGCCGCCGTACACCGATCCGCACCAGGCGGTACGCGCGGGAATGGACTTCCTGATCGACATGGGCGACACCTGGCTTTCGAACGTGCCGCGGCGCGGCGCCGTGGCTCTGCGCACTACCATGGCCCATTCGGAGACGCAGCTCTGCATCGCGTGCCACCCTACGCAGTTCACGGCACGCGGTTATCTGATGGCTATCCAGAATGGCTACCCGCCCACGCAGCGCGAGGCCCTAGAGTTCATCACGGACCGTATCTACAACAACGCTCGGCCGCTCTATGGCGAGCCGGACACAAATTGGGTGCGCGTCATTTATTCTGCCCGGACGGTTGCCAGCCGTCTGCCGGTGATCGAGCACATGTACGAATCAAGCGTCACGCATGATGCGCCGCGCGCCGAATTTGCCATCCCCTACGGCAACTTTCTGAAGATTCACTACAAGGATGTCAAGGAAATGCCCGGCGACGAGACCGACGGCTGCGAGCCCGACGTGAGCCCCTTCGAAATCGCCAGCCAGAGCTGGGAGACCTTCGATGAACTCTACCGCCAGACGCATAACCCGCAGTGGATGGCTGAACGGGACAATGTGGAGCGTCTTGCGGTGCCGTATCAGCCTAAGAACATGATCGATCTGAATTGGAAAATCCAGTTCCTCGCGACCGTCGGCCGCGACCAGTATCAGGGCGATCTCAACAAGCTGATCGATCAGCTTTATGGCTACGAAACGCCCGATGGGATGTGGCCGTATCCGCTCGACAAGAGCGCCAAGCCGGCGGATTTCATCTCGTACCACGCCATCCTCGCGCTCGCCCTTGCAGGACGCCGCCCTGAAACTGACGAGCACCTCCGCCGCGCCGTCGAAGCCTGCCTTCGCGCCCAGAGAGCCGAGGGAAGCTGGGAAGGCGATCCCGTCTATCAGGGATTCAATACCCCTTTCCGGGCCACCCAGTTTGCGGTGATGGCGCTTTCCACGCTTTATCCGGGCGGAACGAGAGCCAAGGTTTGGGGCGCCGCCTATCCGCCGCCGCCCACGCGCCTCGCGACCAATGATTTGCCACGCCTGCTCAACCAACTCGATCAGTTCTGGGACCCGGCTCCGGAACCGGTGCTGCGGCAGATTCGCCAGGTGCTGGCTACGAGCGATCAGCCGCTGGCCCGCGAGGCAGCGGCCCGCGCGCTCGGGCACATGGCGGAGGCTGGCGCGCTACCGGCGCTCACCAGGGCCCTGGGCGATCCAACGAAGATGGTGCAGTGTACCGCTGCCTGGGCCATCCGCATGATCATCTCGCGCCGGCCCGCCGCAGCGTCGAACGGCCGCGCGCTGCTCGGTGCGGCGCTTCGCTCGCCAAGCGCGCGCACGCGTTGGGGCGCCACACGCGTATTCAATCAGCACTTCAAGTCGCTCACCGTCGACCCCAACCTGCTCGCTGCGCTCACGGCTGATCTTAGCGATCGCGCTCCCTTCGTGCGTTTCCAGGCAGCGTCCGGTCTGTGGCGCTGGTATTACTGGCAGGTGGACCAGCCGAGCGTCCGCAATGGAATCCTGGAGGCGGTCGCCTCGCACCTGGCTGGCGAGCAGGACCCGATGGTGCGGCGCGGTCTCAAGGAAAGCGTTTACGATGTGCTCGATGAGAACACCGGCTACATGGCGGCGTGGATCAAGGCGACCTCCACGGAAGCCGACAAGGACCGCATCGAAGACGGATACGAAGCCGTCGTGCGTGACCAGGCGCGGGTGCTCGCGCGCGCCATCGAGAAAGCGCCGCCCGAGGGCAAGGAAGCGATCCTGAACGCGCTTTGGGACTTTCACGTCCGCCACTACGCTCTGCCGCCGCTCAAGCAGGGAACGGTCTCCATCGGCTTGCCCGCTGTGCTCACCAAGTACGTTGAAGGAGTCCCTGACCTGCACGCGCCCGGCTATGAATACCCGCCATACCGCGAGACGGTGGATTTCCACTACGATGTTCACAACGGCTTTTACCAGACCCGCGTGGGCAACGACAGCGACCTGATCCACTTTTTCCCGAGCTCCGGCCCTGAGCTTGAGCGGGCCCTGATCGACTGCCTCAGCGGTCCGCGCGCGGACGACGCGATGAAGGTGGAGGTCCTGAAGGCAGGCAGCACACTTAGTGGCGCCGGCGGTCCGCATTTCGCGCTCGCCGTCTTGAGGCTTGCTCTCGATCCCAGTGCGGACGTGCGCGGGGCCGTGAAGTACGTCTACGAAAAGGGGCAAAGAGGGATTCTGAATATCGCGGACTCAAAGGCGCCCGATCCCGAGCTGGTGGATACGGTGGTCAGAATTCTGAAGGGCGGGAATCCCGATAGCCAGGCCGTGCTCCTGCCGCTTCTCGCGGCCTTGCCGAGCGGCTCCGGCTGGGACCGCCAGACCGAGGTCATCGACGCGCTGCGCGGGCTCTTGGAACGCGAGCCGCGGCCCGCGAATTACGCTCAGGTGCTCGACGCCGCCTCCGGGTTCAACGCGCTAGTGGAGGATCCGGCGCTACGCGCCCAGATGTTCGCCGGGCTCGGCGACCCGTCCCCGGACGTGCAGCGTGCGGCCATCCGCATCTGCCTTGAGCACTTTCTCCCCAAGCCAGCGATGTCCGGCGAGATCACGCAGGCGTTCGCGCGCCTGAACAGCTCCGCGCGCGCCATCCTGATCGAAGAAGTGAATGATCCCAAGTTCATGCGGCGCCATATCGGCGTCTCCGGCGGAGCCGTGTCGCAGGACCAGTCTTACTTCCTCGGCCACAATCAGTATTATAAAGACCCCGATTTTCTTGTTCAGCCTCCGGTGCTTAACACTGTGATGGCGAGCCTTGACGATCCAGACGCCAACGTTCGCGCCGCCGCGCTAGACCTCCTGCGGAAGGTGAACGGCATCGAACAGCGTCCAGACTTCCGGGCCGAGCTTGAAAAGCTGCGTCAGGAGCGGAATCCTCGGCTGCAACTGATCGCGGAGCGCGTGCTCGGAGGGAAGAAGCTCTCGGCAGCGCTGGAGGATGTACAGCCGGGCTCGGTGCTCGATTACGGCTACTTCGTGAGCAACGTGGAACCGATCCTGGCGACTCCCGGGTCTGACGGCAAGGCTTGTGTCTTCTGTCACGCGAACCACGTGATCTTCAAACTAGAGCCGCCCAATGCCGAAGGCGCGTTCTCGCCGCAGGACAGCGAGGACAATTACAAGTACGCGATGCGCGTGGTCGATATCGGTGATCCCGCACACAGCCTGATCCTCATCAAGCCGACCCGGCCCACCGATTCCGGAGGTGACGTTTCCGACTATCTCGCCACTCACAATGGCGGGCAGCGCTGGCCGGGCAACGAGTCGAGTTGGCAATACAAGACGATCCTCGATTGGATTCGCGGCGCCACTAGCCAGCAACGGGCATCGCGATAACGCCATCCTGTTCCCGCGCCTATACCGTCAGCTCATGGTTCAAGTGCACTTGATGTCGTCGCCTGGTGGCAAGGCTTTTGGGGGTTCGTTGTACGCTGACTCGGGGGATCGCGTTCAAGGTACTCCGGTAGAGATTTCTGGAGAGACCCTTTAGAGCCTCCTTGCCGATGAGGCTCTCACAAATTGGCTCTCAGCGTCCGGTCTCTTGATGCGGACTCTTGCTTCCCGTCAAAGTGCTCAGTCGGGTCTTCCGAGGCAAGTTTGTGGCCGGCTTGAAGAAGTCGCTTCCGCCACGAGCAACTGGTCTTCGCCTGAAGCTTGCAGCCGCTGACTGACGGCAAGGCCTTCGCGTTCTTTCCTGCCCACCCTCTTCGCTCAGGATTGGGTCGTGTATGCCGACCTTCTTTCGGAGGACCCGGGCGCCTGCTCCGCTACCTGGCTCGATCACTCGGCTCCCCCTTGAATCAAGGCGACTGATTGCTCTCGTGTGTCGCTTCAATTTGCCGCAACTCGCGGCGCCTAATGGCCGCTTCCGGATAATCGACGAGACCCGCGCGGCTCTGCCTTAGAAGAGTTCCTGCTTCCGCCGGTCGGTCCAATTTGAGAAGGCAGGCACCTCGGACCGCTTGGATTTCGGCTATCTGCCATGGCAACAGAGGAAATGGCTCACGCTCAGTAGAGGTCCATGCTTCTCTGAGCAGA
>JASHQD010000621.1 GCA_030037755.1 Terriglobia bacterium | reverse complement strand
ACCGGCTATCTTCCCGAAGTGCCGCCCCTCTATCCCGACATGGTGGTCTCGGAATACCTGGGCTTCGTGGGGCGTATCAAGGGCGTGCCGCGCGCTGAGCTGAAAAATCGTATCAATGAAGTCAGCGAAAAGTGCGCCATTGCCGACGTTCGCGAGCGCCAGATCGGCCATCTCTCCAAAGGTTACCGCCAGCGGGTGGGATTGGCTCAGGCCATGATCCACAATCCGGACGTGCTCATCCTTGACGAGCCCACCTCCGGGCTCGATCCCAAGCAGATTATCGAAACGCGCGAGCTTATCAGGAGCCTGGCGGGCCAGCACACCGTCGTGCTCAGCACGCACATTCTGCCCGAGGTTTCGAAGGTCTGCGAGCGCGTGGTGGTCATCAGCGGCGGCAAGGTGGTGGCGGTCGGCAAGCCCGATGAACTCACCCGGCGGTTGCAAGGCTTTGAGACGGTCTTGGTAACCGCCGAGGGGCCGGCGGCCGAGATGAAGGAGCGGCTGGAGCGCGTGGGCGGAGTGAACCTTGTCGAACAGCACGAATCCGCCGGCGGGCGCGCCACCTTTGAGATCCACGCCGCCAAGGATCAGGATGTGCGTTCCGAACTCGCGCGCGCGGTGGTGGAGTCGCAGTGGAAGCTGCTCGAATTGCGCTCGAGCGGCATGAGCCTGGAGGACATCTTCCTGAAGCTCACCACCGAAGACTCCGCCGAGCAAAATTCAGAAAGCAAGACCTTAAACACAGAGACGCAGAGGCAAGGAGAAAAGCCTGAATAGATCCTGAAACACGGGATCAAGCGAATGGTCTTGTGAGCGAATATTCTGTGAGAGTGGCGGCTTCGACCGGCCATCCTCTCACATGGACCACTGGATGACATTTCTCGTGAGCTTCAAGTCTTTCTCTGTGTCTCTGTGTCTCTGTGTTGAGGCAAAGGAGTTGTGATGCGAAATATTCTCGCCATAGCCGGGAAGGAACTTCGGGCGTACTTCCATTCGCCCATTGCCTATCTGGTGCTTGCCATCTACTCGATTCTCTGCGGATTCTTCTTTTACAGCATCACCGCCACGTTCGTGATCGAGTCGTTCCGCATGCAGATGGGCGGCGGCGGAATGCCGCCGATCAATCTCAACGAAATGATCATCCGGCAGCTCTTCCAGGGAATTCTGACCGTCATCATGGCGCTGTTCCTGCTGCCCGTGGTCTCGATGCGGTTGTATGCGGAGGAGAAGCGCACCGGCACCATGGAACTGCTGCTGACTTCGCCGCTAACCGATCTCGAGATCATCATCGGCAAGTTTCTTGGCGCCATGGCGCTCTACATGGTGATCGTACTGCTCACATTCCTGGATATCGGGCTGCTCTTTCTTTACGGGAATCCTGAGCCCAAGCCCCTGATCGCCAACGCCATCGGCTACATTCTCTTCGGCGGGGCTCTGCTCGCGCTCGGCATGTGGGTTTCATCCTTCACCAAGAACCAGATCATCGCCGCGGTGGTGGCGGCGGCGCTCTTCCTGATTCTTTACGTTCTCGATTGGGTCTCGGCGTTTTCGTCCTCGACGTTCGGCAGAGTGGCGTCGTATCTCGCGCTCCCCACGCACTTCGAGAACTTCACCAAGGGCGTGATCGATTCCAGCGACTTGATTTACTTCTTATCCGTGATTGTGGTCGGAATATTCCTCACCGCGCGTTCGGTTGAGGCCATGAAGGGGAGGCCGTAATGGAAGAAACGAAAAAGGCCCCGAACGTAACCGCGCAGCGGATCGCGCGCGGAACCAACCTGGTGGTCTACACGGTGCTGGGCCTCGCGATCATCGTGCTGATCAACTGGTTCGGCACCCAGCATGTGAAGCGCTGGGATCTCACCAAAAACCAGAATTTCAGCCTGTCGCCTCAGACCGTGAAGCTGGTGAAAGGGCTGGGCCAGGATGTGACCATCTATGTCTTCGATCAGAACCAGCGCTTTCAGCAGGAGGGCGACGTCCTGAATCTTTACTCGGCCGCCTCGCATCGCGTCACGATCCGTTACGTCGATCCCAATCGTGATCCCGCGCTGGCGAAGCAGTTCGACGTGAGGAGCTACGGCACCGTCGTGGTGGCTGCCGGAAGCAAACACTTCGCGGCCCAGAGCAACGACGAGCAGGGCGTGACCAACGCGCTGATCCGCGTGCTGAAGGGCCAGAGCGTGATCTATTTCATCCAGGGCCATGGCGAGCACGATCCGTCGGGCACGGAGGCGGACGGCTACTCGGACCTGAAGAAGGCCCTCGAGAACGAAAACGACAAGATCGACACCTTGACCCTGCTGCAGACGATGGCGATCCCCGAAGACGCCACCGCGGTTGTCATCGCCGGTCCCCAGCATGACTATTTGCCGCAAGAGGTCGACGTCATTCAAAAATATCTCGCCAGCGGCGGGCGCGTGATGATGTTCCTGGATCCGGGCGTGGAGCTGCCCGATCTGGCGAAGCTCACAAGCGACTACAATTTCACGGTACAGAATGATCTG
>JASHQD010000620.1 GCA_030037755.1 Terriglobia bacterium | reverse complement strand
ATCTCATCCTGGACCGGCTCGGGAAACTCCAGCAGATCGTCCCTGGCCGAGCCAACCCACCACAGGGGTTTCTCGCCCTCCGCCAGCCTCGCCCGCGCCATAATAATATCCTAGTTTGAGGATGCGATCCAGATTCACATGCGTCCGGGCGCCAACATATCGCCGGGCGGAGGCAGAGTCAAGGGGATTGGTGATTGGGCGATTTGTGATTGGCGATTGAAGGGATTGAGTCATTGAGTCATCGGGTGATCGGGTGATTGACAGAATTGGCGTGTTAACATAAGAGGCGAGCGGAGGTTCAGAGTGGCCCGGGAATATATTGAGCAACGGGAAGGCGCCTACTGCGTCATCGGGACGCGCGTCTCTCTCGACTCCGTTGTCTACGCTTTTCTTCGCGGCGCTTCGCCGGAGAGCATCGCCCAGTCGTTTCCGGCTTTGACGCTGGAGGAAGTGTACGGCGCGATCGCCTTTTATCTGGGCCACCAGGGCGAAATCGATGCCTACCTCCAGAGAGAGGAGCAGGAATTCGAAGCGCTCCGCCAGCAGGCCCGTCAGGCGAATCCCCTCCTTTATCAGAAACTCGAAGAAGCTCGCCAACAGCAAACGGCACTGCGAAAATGAAAATCAAGTTCCTGGCGGACGCCGACAGAGTCAAGGGGATTGGTGATTGAGTGATTCGCGATTGGTGATTGAAGGGATTGAGTCATCGGGTCATCGGGAGATCGAGGGAACGGATGATTCCCGATTGGCGATCAAGGCACAAAGAAGACTAAATTCTGAAAATCCTCCGGCGCGCCGCATTCGATGTAGATCCACAGAAGGTCGATGACTTCTCCGACGTGCATCGTATCAGCGACGACGATGAGCCCGGGCGTGGGCTCACCGGCGCGAATGCGAACCTTAGCAAACCGCGGCATCGTTTGGCGGTCATGGGTCAGCACAATACGTCCGTGCTCTGCAGCCCAGGCGAGCAGTTCCGGGTCGCTCGCACCGCACAATCCCACTCGTTGCGCCACAATCAAATCCAAATCACGAGTGCGAAGTCTGAGTCCACGAAGGATACGTTGGTTGAAGTTCTCGTCGGCGAGAAGGGAGACCATCGGTCGCGACTTTACGGTCTGGGTGTCAACTGGGCGCTCCGTTCCCGAATCCGACGCCGGAGCGCGTCACTCCTCGGCACGTCCTCTGTCTCACTGCGGACTGCGGAGGCTTCCTCATCGCGTTGCCGCAAGTAGTCCTCCACCTGCGGTTGCCGGTCAAGATAGTAAGAAATCGCGCTGTAAATTTCACGCAAGCTGAGACTGGGAAAGTCATCCTGGATCTGCTCGGCCGTGGCCCCTCCGGTAAACTCGTGCACAACGGAATCGAGGGTGACCCGGGAGCTTCCGATCCGGATCGAGCCGTCATCCCAAAGGTTCAACGGAGCTGTCTGTAGCGTGTCAAGCGTCGCCATGGATTCGATTATACCCGCATCAACCGTGGACGGCGGCAAACATATCGCCGCGCGGAGGCAGAGTCAAGGGGATTGCCGATTTTCGATTGACGATTGCCGATTGGTTGCCGGCGTTGCCCGGCGACCGCTAACCAGCTTTCTGGCGCGCGTTCTGCGCAAGGTAGTGTTGGTCCAGGGCCTGCCGGAGCAGGGTCTTGATCACCGCCTGCCGGCTCACATTGAGATGTCCGGCGGCCGAGTCTAATTCCTTCAGCATGGCAGACGTGAAATCCACATTCACGCGTCTGACGGGCCCAACCAGAGGCTCCATCATGCCTCCGCGATTGGTGAAATAGCCGGACACATCCGTCCCCCGCTCAGCGAGCCGGGCGATGGCCTCAGCCGGCACCGGCTTCGTGGATTTATGAGTTTTCTTCATAAAGCTGCTGCTCCTCCCGGGTTGCTTTCCATAGCGTCACCAAATGGAAATACTCGCCCGCGTCATCCTCCCGGACTTCGCGAAGATCACGTTGTACAACCGCTCGCCTACCCATCCGATCGCGCGGTATTGGCTGCTCCAACGTGGGTCGTATCAGCGACAACGATAAGCCCGGGCATGGGCTCACCGGCCCGAATCCGATCCCGGGCAAACCGCGGCATCGTTTGGCGGTCATGGGTCAGCACGGGCCGCGCTTCGCTTGGCGGACCCTGGATCAGGTCAATGGATGCCAATAGTGGTTATGTCTGCTAGCTTACGCAGTTGGGTGTCGTCGGTTATCAGGGTGGCGCCTGCTTCAAGAGCGGTAGCGGCGATGATGGCGTCGGGCAACTTCAGCCTCTGTTGCTGTCGCAGGCTAACGATCCGGTCAATCAAGGCTTCGTTGGAACGCTCGAGTGCGACTACCTCAACGGTGTCGGTGAACTGGCGCAACGCGGTGCGGTCCTGCTCGGCAATATTCGGAAATGCCAGAAACTCGATCTCGGAAAGGATCGAGATTCCCACCCAGTCCGCACTCTGCAATCGTGCCTGCAGGATCTGATCGCCCCGGAGTAAGGCGACGACGGCGTTGGTATCGAGCAAATACCTCTCACCACTCATCGCGGAGAATTCTTTGTTCCCGAACGGCATCGCCTTTCCATTGAAGCCGTCCGGCGACCTCGGAGAAGTCGTACTTCTTTCCGTTCGATTGCGAAGTGTTGCTCAGGATCATGACGAGCTCAATGGAGCCGGCAGGAAGTTTCACGGGGACATCCACACGCAGATGCCCGTCAGATCCAACTTCGCCCTTCGTCTTCAAAACTCGCATCTGGACCTTGCCAACCGCGCACAAGAAGCGCTCCGCCTTCATGAGTCTACCATGAGGGGTCGACGGATCAGCGTCGACAGTCAACTGCCGATTGCCGATTTTCGATTGACGATTGCCGATTGGTCGCGCCGGTCCGGTTTCTACTGCCGAGTTCGGCCCTGTGGCGACGGTCGACTCTCGCGGCGGTGAGGACACCGCCGCCACAGTCCGATGTGGCCGTGGGTTACTGTCTTCGTCCCACGGCTCCAAAAACAGTCGCCGTGTGATTCCAGTTGGATTCCCGCTTGCGCGGGAATGACGCGTCGGAGGCAGAGTCAGGGCGATTGCCGATTTTCGATTGACGATTGCCGATTGATCGCGCCGGTCCGGTTTCACCGCCGAGTCCGGCCCTGTGGCGACGGTCGACTCTCGCGGCGGTGAGGACACCGCCGCCACAGTCCGATGTGGCCGTGGGTTACTGTCTTCGTCCCACGGCTCCAAAAACAGTCGCCGTGTGATTCCAGTTGGATTCCCGCTTGCGCGGGAATGACGCGTCGGAGGCAGAGTCAAGGCGATTGCCGATTTTCGATTGACGATTGCCGATTGGTCGCGCGGTCCGGTTTCTACCGCCGAGTCCGGCCCTGTGGCGACGGTCGACTCTCGCGGCGGTGAGGACACCGCCGCTACAGCCCGATCGGCTGCGGGCTATGCCTTTCTATGCCTTCATCCCACGGCTCGCCAAAAGGCAGTCGCCGTGGGCTAGCCGGTTACCGGATGTCGGTTGCCGGTTGTCGGTGGCCCGATGGGCCTTTGGGTTATCAACCGTAAATCGCCTGCAAACCGGCAACTGGTAACCGAGAAGCGGCAACCGGCAACCGGTAACCGACAACCGACAACCGACAACCGACT
>JASHQD010000619.1 GCA_030037755.1 Terriglobia bacterium | reverse complement strand
TTGCGGAAATGGACGCCAAACCACGTGATTCCAAGCAGGTAGGCGATGACCACCGCTAAGTCGATCGGGCGCAGAGCCACGCAAGCTCCTCGGGGAAGCGTCGGGCGGCGAGTCTACCGGATGCCCGGGGCGCCGGTCAAGATTGGTCCGTGGTGCAGGCGTTTCGCCGACATCGCTTCAGCGTCAGCGCGCGTTTTACTCAAACAGTCCAGGGGGGCGCGGCGAGTCAACGGAGGTGTTAACTCGGAACTGAGAAAAAATCGATTCCGGCCGAGCGGAAATCAACATCTAAGCAGACGAATTGTGTATGCTAGAGGTGCGGGCGCCAGATTCTGCTTGAAAAGTTCGGGAAGTCCTGATATCTCAGTTGCGGCACCTTTTGCGCACGCTTGCGGTCGGAGAAGGCGTGCCGCTCAGTGGCTGGCCCGGAACCGGTGGTCAGGTCCGTTGCGGCCCCACATCCTAACAATTGCTGAGGTTATGAAGAAGATGCGAATGCGGATCAATGTACTGTTAAGCCTGGCGGTTCTCGCCGCGTGGGCGTTCAGCGGAACTGCGGCTCGCGCGGCGTCGCCCGGTGGTGGCACGGGTTGGGCGGCCGCTCAGGCAGGCCAGGCAGCGGCCAAGGCGCCAGCGTGGAAATCGCGCGAAGAATACGACGCCTACCAGGCGATGGCGAAGGAAACAGATCCCCACAAGAAGATTACGGCTGCTGAAGGGGTGATTTCGAAGTATCCCAATTCCGACTTCAAGGATATCGCGTACGTCCAGGAAGTTGGCGCTTACCAGCAGCTCGGCCAGTCCGATCAGGCCATCGCCGCCGCCAAGAGGGCGTTGAGCGCGAACCCCGACAATCTCGACGCGCTCACCTACCTCTGCTTTGCGTTTCCCTTTGTCTACAACTCAAAGGCCGCGGATGCGTCGGCGCAGGTCGAGCAGACGGATCAGTACGCCAAGCACGGTCTCGACGTCCTGGGAAAGCTGCAGAAGCCGGCCCAGGTTACCGACGAGCAGTTCACGAGCTATGTGAAAGCCAAGCGGGCGATCTTCAACAATGCGGTCGGATTCGTGGCCCTGCAGAAGAAAGATTACGCCGGGTCCATGACCGCGCTCAAGGTCGCCGCGGAGGATAATCCGACGGACCCGCTGACCTTCTCGATGCTGGGCCAGGATTATCTATACTCGAATCCGCCGGACTACGACAATGCCATCTGGAACCTGGCGCGCTCCTCTGCTCTGGCGCAGGCGGCCAATAGCCCGAACGCCGCGGCGCTGCAGAAATTCTACGATCAAGTTTACACCAGCCGCCACGGGTCAAATGCCGGCGAAGACGACATCGTAACGCAGGCGAAAGGGTCGGCAACTCCTCCGGCGGATTTCAAAGTGGCGCCGGCGCCGAAGCACACCGCCACCGGCAACGCGTTTATCGATGCTTTCTACAACTACGAGGACAGCCTGAAGGTGGGCGGTGATACGGCGAACCAGGCCTGGACGCAGATCAAGGGGCAGCCGTTCGGCGGGCCGGGCGTCGCGCAGGGTGTTGACAAGCAGCCGGACGGCACGTTCCTGGTGCATGTCGCGGTCACGGATCAATCAAAGGCGAGCGGCGCGACTGACATTGATCTCAAGGATTCCCAGCCGGGGTGCGCCGATCTCTCCAAAGGCGATCTGGTTGCATTCCAGGGAACTCTCTCAGCCTTCACAACGGCACCCAACTTTGTGTTGACCCTCGAGAACGCGAAAATCGACGACCAGTTCCTCCAGGCCGCTGCCGACAAGAAGAAGGAGGAGCAGCAAAAGACGGCGCCCAAGAAGCACACCACGCACCATGCGTCGAGTTCTTCGAGTTCGCAATAAGTCACTTGACGCCGGAAGCTGCTGCGGAGGAGGACACCTGGCCTCCGCGGCGGCGCCGGTTAGCGATTGCGCTTGCGGGGCTGGCCGTCAAGTCTAAAAATCTCAATTTTCCGGCTTAGAGTGTTGCGATGGATGCCCAGTTCGCAGGCAGCCTTGGAATGATTACCATTTGATTTTTCGAGGACTCGCGCGATGAAGCGCTTCTCAAATTCCGCAACCGCGTCCTCATAGGCGATTCCCTGATCCACCATCTGGCGGACCAGCGCCTCCAATTGATCTTTCAAAAAATCCCCCCGGCGGGAACAAGCTACTTTCCCGGCGATTCGCCGTCGCTATGGAAATGCTTTTCAGACTTGACAAACTGGCGCTGAATATCCTCAACCCCCGCCTGGAACTGCCGGCGCAGATCGGGCGGCATCATCGCGACCATGGCGCGAGTGCTGCTCATGGTGACCGGCCGGAGCTGCGAATTCCTGAGCGCCTGGGGAGCCAGCGAAAACGCCACCATGACCATGATCACGATGGCGTCGGCGATGAGACCACGCACCAAACCGAAGGCCAGGCCCAGCAAGCGGTCGAGCCAGCGGATGCCGGCTTCTTTCACCAGTTTGGCGGCGATGCCGGAAATGATCGCGCCGACGATGAGCACGACAACGAAGAGCGCGAGAAACGCAGTTCCGTAGGCGACGTCTTGCGAATGAATCCACGCACCCAGAGCGTTGCCCAGGCCGTGATAGCCGGCAGCCGCCACAGCCAGGCCGATAACCAGCGACGCGAGTCCGATCAGCCCGCGGACCAACCCTTCGCTCGCGCCGCCGAGGACCGAGAAGAATACAATCGCGGCCAGAAGCCAGTCGAGCCAGTTCCAAAAGTGCACTTGCGTCATGGGTTGAGCCTCGAATCAGTCCAGCGGCGAGCCCGTGAGTCGAAGATAAGCCTCACGATACTTCTCGCTGGTCTTGCGAACGACGTCGGCAGGCAACGGAGGCGGAGGCGGCTGCTTGTTCCAGCCGGTCGATTCCAGATAATCGCGGACGAACTGCTTGTCGTAAGAAGGCTGACCACGGCCGGGCTCATAGCCGTCGCGCGGCCAGAAGCGCGAAGAGTCCGGCGTCAGTACCTCGTCAATGAGAATAATCTCGCCGTTGTGCACGCCCCACTCGAATTTCGTATCGGCAATGATGATGCCTCGACCCTCGGCGTAATCGCGCGCCCGTTGATAGACGTCCAGGCTCCGGCGCCGCAACTCTTCCGCAGGGCCCGCGCCGATGGTCGCCACCATCTGCTCCCACGTGATGTTCTCATCGTGCCCCGTCTCGGCCTTGGTGGAGGGCGTGAAGATCGGTGGATCGATCTTCGACGATTCCTGCAGGCCGGCCGGCAGCCTGATGCCGCAGACCGCGCCTGTTTTCCGGTAATCCTTCCAGCCCGAGCCGGACAGGTATCCGCGAACGATGCACTCGATCGGGAAAGGCTTCGCTTTCAAAACCAGCATCGATCGGCCGGCAAGCTGATCTCCATAGGACGCGAACTCGGCGGGAAACTCATCCACTTTCGAAGTGATGAAGTGGCTCTTCACTGAGTCCTTCATCAAGTCGAACCAGAAGCAGGAGAGCTGCGTGAGCACGCGCCCCTTGTCGGGAATTCCCTGTTCCATGACGACGTCGAACGCGGACAGGCGGTCGCTGGCGACAACCAGGAGGCGATCAGGGCCCGCCTCGTACACGTCGCGCACTTTGCCTCGCGAGAAAAGTTTGACGGTGGGGAGCGACGACTCCCGCAAAACGGTTTGGCTCGTTTGTGTTATCACTCTTCTATCCTTGGCTGATGCTCATTCTAGTTGAAGTCACGGCAATGTCAATCGCGAAACGAAGGCGAAAGCGCCGGTCTGCGAACGCCGACGCAGAATGCGCACTCCGGTATTCGCCGATGGTACGGAAACTCGGGCGGAATTCTCAGAAGGATGCCGCGGCCGGGAGTTCGTCAGCGTCCTGTGGGGTTTCAAAGCGGACCGACACGAGCTTCGACACACCCGGCTCTTCCATGGTAACGCCGTACATCAAAGGGCAGATCTCCATGGTGCGCTTGTTGTGCGTCATCAGGATGAACTGCGTCGTCTGGCTCATGGCCCGGATCATGCGCGTGAAGCGCTCGACGTTGGAGTCGTCAAGCGGTGCGTCGACTTCGTCCAGAATGCAGAACGGACTCGGCGTGTAACGGAAAATCGCGATCAGCAGGGCTAGCGCCACGAGCGCCTTCTCGCCGCCCGAGAGCAGCAGCACATTCTGCAGTCGCTTGCCCGGCGGCTGCGCCACCAGGTCGATGCCGCTTTCGGGATCGGATTCGTCGCTGAGGCGCATGGCGCCAACGCCTCCGCCGAAAAGCGTTCGGAAAGTCTCGGCGAAGTTCGCATTGATGGCCTGGAACGCCTCCAGGAATTGCCTGCGCGAGACTTCATCGATCTCGCGAATCGCCTGAGACGTGTCCTCGATTGAGGCCAGCAGATCCTGTCGCTGCGTATCGAGAAACGTCAGCCGGGTCTCGGCCTCCTGCAATTCCTCAAGCGCCATCATGTTGATCGGACCAAGATTCGCGATCCGGCGCTTGAAATCTCTCACCTCGTTTTCAGCGGCGCCAAGCGCCTCGCCAACCAGCGCTGTTTGGCGAGGGAACGCGGCGGCCAATTCCACGGGGTCAGCGCCGAGCTCTTCACGGCACTGCGCGGCGTGGTGATTCAGATCAGATTCCGCGCGCGCCAAAGCGACTTCACACGCTGACCGGCTCTCGCGCCCGGCGTCGAGGCGAGCGCGCGCCGCCTCCACCAGAGGTCCAAGCTGATCGCGATCCTGACGCGTCTGCTGCGACTCCATGCTCAAGTTGCTCATCGAGAACCGGGCCTCCGCCTGGAGGACCTCCAGCGACGCCAGACGTGTGTTGAGCCCGCCGGCTTCCTCTGCAAGCGTCGCCCGCTCCTCCGTCCAAGCCGCAATCTGCTGCTCGATTCGCGCCCGGCGCAGCTCCATGACGTTCAGCCGGCCCTCCAGGTCCGCACGCTCGGCCTCAGCGGCCTGACTGCGCTCCTCGAGCGCGCTGCGCCGCGCCTGGGCGTCTCCCAGTTCCTGTGCGATGCGATCACCCTGACTGCGAAGGTCGCGGGCAGCCTCACCGGCAGTGGCGATTTCGCTCTCGCGTTGCGTCTGCTCCACGGACGCAGCTTCCAGCTCGCGTTCAATCTCAACACGGCGCTCACGCAAACGCGCCCCTTCGTCCACTGCCGCACGCCATTCCGTCGACAGCAAATCGAGGCGCCTGCGGCTGCGCTCGAGCGCCTGCTCGCATTGGCCCAGGCGTTCGCCAAGACGCAGCGAATCTTTTTCGCTTTCAACCCTTGCGGTGCTCAACTCCTGAACCTGCTCTTCCAAACGAGCGCGCACGGCCGTCGCAGCGGCAAGCGCAGCACGGGCATTCTCAAGTTGGGGCTCAAGCTCGGTAAGGCGGCGCTCCAACTCCCGAAAGTCACGGCGCAGCGCCAAGGGACCCGCGCTCGGTCCTTTGCCGCCTGTCACCAGCCGGTGATGGTAATGCTCGCCGGCCGGCGTGAGGAAGTGATGAGCGGGATACTCGGCGGCCAATCGCTCGGCCGCAGTCGCGTCCTCCACAACATACGCATGGGTGAGCGATGGGAGCACCGGATCGCCATTAAGGCCGAGGCGGGATTCCACCCGCACAAGGTCCGCCAGCCGCACCCTCACGCCGGGCTTCTGGGTGAGGTTCAGAGCACCATTCTCATGATCATGGCCATCCGAAGCCAGGTGGGTCACAAAGAAGGTCGATCGCCCGGCGCCTTCCTGGTGAAGAAGGTCGAGACCGCGCCGCGCCTCCTCATGACGCTCTACGACCACGCAGTCCAATTCCTGTTTGAGAAACTCCTCAGCCACTTCTTCGTATCCCGGAGTAACCTCGAGAAAATCCGCCAGAACGCCCAGTGGCTTAAATTGATGAGCGCCATCGCCGTTGCCGATCCCATTTCCGTTTGCGTGCCCATTCTCAGGTTGCGGAATGGATCCCGAGAGCAACCGGCGCACACTCTCGGTGCTATAGGCGTGTCGAGCCAACGACTCACCCAAGGCTTCGTGGCGCGCCCGTACCTGCGAAAGCTCGTCGCGCCCGCTTTCGACCCCGGTACGCGCCGCGGCCTCCTGGTGGCGGGCTTGCTCAAGCTGCGAGGCAGCATCCTGTGCCGCCCCCAGCACCGTGCGCAAAACACCCTCCGCTGAATCGCGCTCGCGACGGCAAGCCTCCAGTTCCTCCGTAATCCGCGCGCTTTCCGCTGCAGCTTCGGCGCGCTCTGATTCCAATCGGGCCGCGCGGCGTTCCATCAACCCCGCCGAATCTTCATTTTGCAGCCGCTGATTGCGCATTTCGGCGCCCTTGGCAACAGCTCCGAGCAGCGCGTGGCGCGATCCCTCAAGACGCCGTTCAGTTTCCTCGAGCGTTGAAGCGAGTCCGGCCTGGCGGGCAAGCAAGCCGCTCACCGTCTGCATAGCCTGACGCACTTCGACTTTCACAGCCTCGGCATTGCGGGATACCTCGATCGCCTTTTGCCCGAGCGTCTGTAGCTCAACATCCAGACCGCCTCGCTCCGCCTCGGCATCGCCGTGCCTGCGGACGAGGGCAGCAACTTGCTGCCGGATCTGATCGACCCGGGAAATCACGCGCTCGCGATCGAGGTCAGCCTGAGAAATCGACTCTCGCAGCGTCACAAGATCGCCTTCGAGTTGCTCGTACCGGCCCGCCGCCAGTTTCTCTCGCGCTTCGAGAGCCTCGAGCTCCTTCGCCGCTTCCGCACACGCGCTTTGGGCGGCCCCAAATTCCTCGCGCAATCGCACGCATTCACTATCGAGCAGCAAGAGACGCGATATCAGTGCCAGCTTGAGACGCTCGGATAATTCAGCGGTGAGTTCCCGGTACCGCCGTGCCTTCGATGCCTGGCGCTTCAATGATCCGACCTGCTTTGTAACTTCCTCCAAAATGTCGGTGACGCGGGCAAGATTTTGGCGGGAGGATTCCAGCTTGGCTTCCGCGAGCCTCTTCCGTGTCCTGAACTTCGAGACGCCGGCAGCTTCTTCGATGATGCTGCGGCGATCGGAAGGCTTGGAGCTCAAGATCTGACCGATGCGACCCTGCTCGATAATGGCGTAGCTGTCGGGGCCGAGTCCGGTGCCCATGAACAGATCCTGAATGTCGCGCAGCCGGCAGGCATCGCCGTTAATCAAATACTCGCTTTCGCCCGAGCGGAACAGGCGTCGCGTGATGACGATCTCGCCATCACGGAAGTGCAGCCGCGAAGGTACCTGCGGCGCGACCGGGACGTCTCCATCCTCAACCTCTGTCGCGGCGCCGGCCGATTCCGCAGCAGAGGTCGTGCCGGCGGGCACGGCAATCGGAATCGCCCTGACCGGATGCTTGGCTTCAAGCGCTGTCGCGTCCAACAAAGTCAGGCTGACCTCGGCCATGCTGGTGGCGGGACGCAAACGGGTGCCGTTGAAGATCAAGTCCGCCATGCGATCACCGCGCAAGGAACGCGGGCTTTGCTCGCCGAGCACCCAGTTGATGGCGTCACCCAGATTCGATTTTCCACAGCCGTTTGGCCCCACGACGGCGGCCGTACCGGAACCGAACTCCAGACGGGTCCGATCGGCAAACGACTTGAAGCCGATCAGCTCAACACGCTTAAGCTTGAACAAGACACACTCCTCCCGCGAGCTTCTGACGAAGTTCCTTGCGGACCATAACCTTGTGAAGTCAGAACCTGTGAAAGGACAGCCAGACGGCAAACAACCGAGACGTGAAGACACGGGGCGCCGCGTGGCCTGCCTGCCGACGTGCCCGGACCCGTATTGTGGACAACCGATCGCGACTTGATTCCCGTCAAAACCGCCCTCGTGCCGGCCCTTTTCACGGCCCTGCTTCTGGCGCACTTCGGGTGAGGCTTGCGCGAGAAATCCCCTCAGTCTTCAGAAGCAAGCTAACACGAAAAAGATGCCATGTAAAGAAAAAACCACAACAGGATGTGGTGGGCTTCGGGATGCGCCCAAAATGTAGACGGCAGTTCAGAGAAGCGCCCAAGCCGCGTCCAGCGGGGATTTACAGCTGCCAGGCCTTTACGGTGCGGCGGGCTTCCATCGGAGTACAGGCTTGCGCGCCGCGCCCACTTCGTCAAGGCGCGACACACGCGTTGTATGCGGGGCTGTCTGAACCAGCTCGGGGCTCTCCTGCGCTTCCTGCGCAATCGAACGCAGGGCATCGATCAGGGCGTCGAGTTCGACCTTCCCGGCGCTTTCCGTGGGTTCGATCATCAGAGCGCCATGGACGATCAGGGGAAACGAGGTGGTGTAGGGATGGAATCCGTAATCGATCAGCCGCTTGGCGATGTCGCCCGTGCGCACGCCGCGGCTTTCCTGGCGCTTGTCCGAAAACACGCATTCGTGCATCGAAGGCGCGTCATAAGGCAGATCGTAGCACTCGCGGATGCGCTCTTTCACGTAGTTGGCGTTGAGCACCGCGTCCTCCGTCGCCTGCCGCAGGCCCTCCGGACCATAGGCCAGAATGTAGGCCAGCGCGCGGACCGCCATGCCGAAGTTGCCGTAGAAGGCGCGTACCCTGCCGACGCTCCGCGGCCGGTCGTAATTCAGCCGGACGCTCCCGTCGGGCTGCTCTTCAACCGTGGGAGCAGGCAGATAAGGCTCGAGCACGCGCTTGACGGCAACCGGCCCGGAGCCCGGCCCGCCGCCGCCGTGTGGTGTCGAGAAGGTCTTGTGAAGATTGAGGTGCATCACGTCGATGCCGAATCTTCCGGGCTGGGCGACCCCGACGAGGGCGTTCATGTTGGCACCGTCCATGTAAACCAGACCGCCCTTGATGTGGACAATCTCGCAGATCTTCTGGATATCCTGCTCGAAGATGCCCAGTGTGTTGGGATTCGTCAGCATCAAGCCCGCGACCTCGGTGCTCATCAGTCGCTCAAGCTCCGCCAGATCCACGCAGCCGCGGCTGTCCGATTTCAAAGGCAGGGCCTCGTAGCCGGAGATCGTCACGCTGGCAGGATTCGTGCCGTGCGCGGAATCGGGAACCAGGATGAAGCGGCGTGCATCGCCCCGCTCGCGCAGGCAAGCGCGGATCATCAGCAAGCCGGTGAGTTCACCTTGAGCGCCGGCGGCTGGCTGCAATGAAATTGCATCCATGCCAGTGATTTCCAGCAGCGCGCGCTGCGTATCGGCGAGCACCTTAAGGCACCCTTGCGACAGCTGCTCCGGTGTATAAGGATGATCCGTACCCAGTCCTGCGAATCGCGCCACGGTTTCATTCAGGCGGGGGTTATACTTCATCGTGCAGGAACCCAGGGGATACACGCCCGCGTCAATGGAGTAATTCCACGTGGAGAGCCGCGTGAAGTGGCGCATCACGTCGAGTTCTGAAATCTCAGGGAAGCCCTCGATATCTCGCCGGTAGAGGTCACCCAGCGTCCGCTCGGCACTGCGCGCAGGCACGTCCAGCGGACGCAGTTCGGCGCCGGTCTTTCCTGGTTTGGAGCGCTCGAAGATCAGATCCTCGTTACGCGTCATGTGAGGTGTTGCGTTTTTGATCCGATTGGTCATTCGATCCTTCTTGCGATTGTTCTGGCCAGCGGCCGCCCAGCCAGATCACTTTAGTCCTGATTTCTCCCGTTAGGCCTCGGCTTGGTCCTGCCACCGTTGTGGTGCGTCATAGTCTCAATAAGAGTTCTTAAGGCCCGGTCAGTGCGACGAACATCGCTGCGCAGCGACACACCATAGCGGACCAACCTCGTCACCACGCGATTATTCAGCCGGACCACCCTCTCCAGGCGGTCGAGGCGTGCCTCAGCTTGGCGGAATCGCTCCTCAGCTTGGTGAAATCGCTCTTCGGCTCGATCAAACCTGGCCTCGAAGCGGGCATCCATGCGTGCTTGATTCTTCAGTAGAATTTCAATCGCTCTCTCAACGTCCACTGCGTCCACCCTTATCCTGTCTAACCCACCGCTGCCGCGTCGGCAATGCTCTCAGCAACCGGACGGCTGAACCGGTGCCAGACTTCAATCATCCGGTCGAGCGCGCGCCGCGAAACAATTTCCGTCACGCACACCAGCAGATGATCCTTCAGCTCGGGATAGAAGCGCTCGAGCGGCAGCCCGCCGATGACCTTTTCCTCGCGCAAGGCAGCAAGCAATTCCCCGCAATCGCCGGGCGCTTTCACGACGAACTCGTTGAAGTGCGAGGCAGCAAACGGCAGCGACGCGCCCGGCACCTTTCCAAGTTCATCAGCCGCGTAGCACGCCTTCGACAGATTCTGCTCCGCCAGCGCTCGCAGTCCGCTCTTGCCGAGCAGGCACATGTAGATCGTCGCGTTCAGTGCCATCAACGACTGGCTGGTGCAAATGTTTGAGGTGGCCTTCTCGCGCCGGATGTGCTGCTCGCGCGTCGCCAAGGTCAGGCAGTAGCCTCGACGTCCCTCCGAGTCCCTAGTCTGACCGACCAAGCGGCCCGGCATCTGCCGGACGAACTGTTCCTTGGTGGCGAGGAAACCCACGTAAGGCCCGCCGTAGGCAACGGGAACACCGAACGATTGCGCCTCGCCGCAGACGATATCCGCCTCGATGGGCGGTTTGACCAGTGCGAGCGAAAGCGGCTCGGTCACGGCGCTCACCAGCAGAGCGCCACGCTTGTGCACGACTTCGGCGATCTTTGCCCAGCTCTCAAGCGTGCCGAAGAAATTGGGCGACTGGACAACCACTGCTGCTGTCTGATCGTTCACCACCGATTCCAAGGCCGCAAGGTCGATCTGTCCCGTGGATGCGTACGGCGTCTCCGCAATCTCGACGCCTTGATGCTGAAGATAGGTCTCAATCACCTGCCTGTACTCGGGGTGTAGGGTGCGCGCGACCACAACGCGATTGCGCCGCGTCAGCCGCATCGCCATAAGCACGGCCTCGTTCGCCGCTGTCGATCCGTCATAGAGCGACGAGTTGGCAACGTCCATGCCCGTGAGCTGCGCGATGAGCGTCTGGAACTCGAACATCGCCTGTAGATTTCCCTGGCTGATCTCGGCCTGATAGGGCGTGTAAGAGGTCAGGAATTCGCCGCGCAGGATCAGGGCGTCGATCACCACCGGGCGGTAGTGCGCGTAGGCGCCCGCGCCCAGCAACGACACGTAATCGCAAGCGCTCTCAACCGAAGCCTGCTCGAAGTATTCCAGCAATTCGGGCTCGGAAAGGGGACCTGGCACGTTCAAGCGGTCGCGAAGCCTCAACCCGGCGGGAATCTGCTCGAACAGCTCGCCGACGGCTTTTTTGCCGATCGCATCGAGCATGGCAGCGCGGTCGGAATCGGAACTGGGCAAGTAACGCATCGTCATTTCATCCTTTGGACGCTTCAGCGGCTGAGGCGCTGGCGGAGCCCTCGAGGTAGGCCTCGTACTGGTCGGCGGTCATCAGGTTGTCCGTCTCGCGGCGGTCCTTGAGTTGCACCTTGACGAGCCACGCCTCGCCGTGCGGGTCCTCGTTGACCAGTTCCGGCCGGTCGTTAATCCGGCTGTTCACAGACGTTATCTCGCCGGTAACGGGCGAGTAAATCTCGGACACCGCCTTCACGGACTCCACCGTGCCTAAAGCCTCGTGTGCCGTCACCTGATCGCCGCGCTTGGGCAACTCGACGAACACAATATCGCCAAGCTCCTTCTGAGCGTGATCGGTGATGCCGATGGTGCCAATGTCCTCGTCAAGCCGGATCCACTCGTGGTCTTTGGTGTAAAGCAGCTCTGGTGGGTACATGGGTCCTCGTTGAAATCAGAAGTCAACAGTCGACAGTTAACAGTCGACAGGCTGAAATTCAAGAGCCGAAACGCCGAAGTCGAGGATCGAAAGTCAGAAATTCCCGGCTCCTCGATTTGCGATTTCGACCCCCCTATCTTCGTCTCTTGTAAAATGGAAGCGCTACCACACGCGCCGGAGCGCGCCGGCCGCGAATCTCGATCTCGATATCCTGGCCCGGATCGAGCGTGATGGCGCGCCCGTTGCGGCTAACGTAAGCAATGCCAATGTTCTTCTTCAGAAAGGGCGCCGGCGACCCGCTGGTGACGCGACCGATCTGTTCGTTACCGCTCCACACCGGATATCCATCGCGCGCCGGCGCGCGGTCGATCATCTCAAACCCGATCAGGCCCTTGCGCGTTCCCTGCTCCTTCTGGCGCGCGAGCGCATCGCGGCCAAGAAATTCACCCTTATCGAGCTTGGTGATCCAGCCCAGGTTCGCTTCGAGCAGCGTCGTTTCCTCGTCCAGCTCATGACCGTACAGCGCCATGCCGGCTTCCAGCCGCAGCGTGTTGCGCGCCCCGAGCCCGGCGGGAATCATTCCCTCCGGCTTCCCGGCTTCCATCAGTGCATTCCAGACGTGCTCCGACTTCTCGGGCGCAAAGTAAAACTCGAATCCGTCCTCGCCCGTGTACCCAGTGCGCGCCAGAATGCCCGAAACGCCGGCCACCGCGGCGTGGGTGAACCAATAATATTTCAAGCTACCAGGGTCGGCGTCGGTGAGTTTCTTCACTATGGCAACGGCCTGAGGGCCCTGAACCGCGAGTTGCGAGAACTCCGCCGAGACGTTGCGCGCGTCGGCATTGAACCGATTGTGTTCAGTAATCCAGGCGAAATCCTTATCGCTATTGGACGCGTTCACACACAGGAAGAAATGGTCGTCCCCGAAACGATGCACCAGGCAGTCGTCCACCGCGCTGCCGCTCGAATACATCAACGCTGAATAATGCGCCTGGCCAATCTTTAGATGCGACGCGTCGTTCGAGGTGACGTGCTGCACCAGCGCCAGCGCGCCCGGGCCGCGGACGTCGATCTCGCCCATGTGGCTGACATCGAAAATCCCGGCGCGCGTGCGCACCGCGATGTGCTCGTCCGTGATCCCGGAATATTCCACCGGCATCTCCCAGCCGGCGAAGTCCACCATGCGCGCGCCGAGCGCGCGATGCACCGCATTCAGCGCCGTCCGCTTGAGCGCCTGCTGCCCGGTTGCTGTGGCCAATTGATTCTCCGAAAGGCGCGTGAGTATCGACGTGGTCACGCCTCTAAGTATGCAAGCTAACACAGGGTCGGAGAGGGGTCAAGGAACGGGCGCACTGCGAACGGCAGCCCCGGCCGAAGGCGCTCGCATACGCCAGAAAAATTCGGTAGGACATTCCGGACGCCAGATTCAAAATCGGCAATCGGCAATCGCCAATCGTCAATCCCTACACTTCCAGCACCACCGGCAGAATCAGCGGGCGTTTCCCAAGCTCCTGATCGAAGAACTTGCGCAGCGCGGACCGAATCTTGTCCTTGATCATTCCCCAGTCGCCGGCTTCTTCAGGTTTGGATTTTTCGATCGTGCCGAGCACTACGTTACGCGCCGCGTCGAGCAGATCGGGCGTCTCTTCGAATTGCACGAATCCCCGCGAGACGATCTCGGGCGGGGCTTCGAGGAGACCGGTATGCTTATTAATCGCCAGGATCGGCACTACAATGCCGCCTTCCGAGATGCGGCGGCGCTCCTTGAGGATGACTTCGCCGACTTCCTCGAGCGATCCGGTATCGATGTAGACCTGGCCGACCGTTACCTGCCCGGCGAGACGCGCGCCCGACGCATCAAACTCCAGTACCGCGCCATCCTCAAGCAGAAAAGTCGATCCCGAAACGGCGCTGCCTTCAGCGGCGATTTCGCGGTGGCGCGCGAGCTGCCGGTAATCGCCGTGCACCGGAATGAAGCACTTCGGCCTGACCAAATTCAGCATCAGCCGGAGCTCTTCTAAGCTGCCGTGGCCGGAGACGTGGACCGGCGGCTGGCTCCCGTCCTGATAGTGAACGTGCGCGCCGCGCCGGTAGAGGTGGTCCATCATGCGGAAGATGGCTTTCTCGTTGCCGGGAATAACGCGCGCCGAGAGCACGACTTCGTCTCCGGGCTCGAGCGTCACCCAGCGATGACTGTCCACCGCTACCCGCGCCATGGCGCTCATCGGCTCGCCCTGGCTGCCCGCCACCACCAGCATCACTTTGTCCCGGGGCAGGCTAGCCAGCTCTTC
>JASHQD010000618.1 GCA_030037755.1 Terriglobia bacterium | reverse complement strand
GCTTTGACATGGGCGGGACTTCGACGGATGTCAGCCTGATCGACGGCGCGCTGCGCACGACGCGCGAGACGACGCTGGCCGGACTCCCGGTCGCTGTGCCCGTGCTCGACGTTCATTCGGTCGGCGCCGGCGGCGGGTCGCTGGCGCGTTTCGACGCGGGCGGCGCACTGCGCGTCGGACCGGAAAGCGCCGGCGCTGTACCGGGTCCAGCGTGCTACGGTCGCGGGGGAACGCGCCCAACGGTGACCGACGCACATCTCATCCTCGGACGTCTCGATCCCGACCGCTTTCTGGGCGGAACATTCCGGCTCGATGAAGCTGCCGCTCACCAGGCCTTCGACCGATTTTTCAGCGAGCAGGCGCGCCGCTCCCCGCGCCAGGCGCCGATGCGAACCGCCGATCTTGCCCGCGGTATTGTCGCCGTGGCAAACGCCACCATGGAACGCGCGTTGCGCGTGATCTCCGTCGAGCGCGGCTACGACCCGCGCGATTTCTCGCTTGTCTGCTATGGCGGCGCGGGCGGATTGCACGCGGCTGATCTGGCGCGGGCATTGGAATTGAAGCAGGTCGTCGTCCCGCGGAATCCCGGAGCTTTTTCCGCGCTGGGCGTGCTCCGATCGGATGTGGTGAGGGAATCGTCATACTCCGTGCTGATGCGGGTGCCGCGGACCGGCACAACGGGGACTCAGTTTCGGCACGACATCGAAACTCGATTCTCAAAGCTCGAAAGCGCTGCGCAAGCCGAGTTGCGTGGCCAGGGCTTTACCGGACCGATCGAAATCGCGCGATCACTTGACATGCGCTACCTGGGACAGTCCTACGAACTCAATGTGCCGTTCACGCCGGGCTTTGCGGAGGCCTTCCAGAAAGAACATGAACGCGCCTACGGACATGCCCAGCCGGAGCGGGCTCTGGAGATCGTCAGCTTGCGGGTGCGGCTGACAATCAAGACGGCACAATCCGAGGTTCGCGCCGCGCGTCATGAGGATGCCCGCGTGCAAAGACCAACATTACGGCCGCCGGCGTGGCTCGCCACCCGTCTTGCCGGGTTTGAAGCTGGGCTCGTACCCACGAGTTTTTATGACCGCGACCAACTTCGTCCGGGAACCGAATTGCCGGGACCAGCCGTGGTCTTCGAGTACAGCTCGACGACGGTCATTCCGCCCGATTACACGTGCCGCGTCGATCCGACGCGCAATCTGATTCTGCGGAGGCGCGCCTGATGCCCTCCATCGATCCGGCCGAACTCGAAATCTTCAAGAATCTCTTCCACTCGGTAGCGGAAGAAATGGGCGCTGCGCTGCGGCGCTCCGCGTTTTCCCCGAACATCAAGGAACGGCGCGATTATTCCTGTGCCGTTTTCGACGGACGCGGGCGGGTGGTGGCAATGGGCGACCACATGCCCGTCCATCTCGGCTCGATGCCCATGTCGGTGGCAGCCGCTGTTGACGCCCTGCGACTGGCGTCGGGCGACATCGCCATGCTCAACGATCCGTACGCGGGCGGGACGCATCTGCCGGACATCACGCTGGTCATGCCGGTCTTCACCGGCACCACGGGTGAGGCCGCTCGAGCGCGGCCGCTGTTCTACGTCGCGAATCGCGCCCACCATGCCGATGTGGGCGGCGCGCGCCCGGCATCGATGGGCTTGAGCGAGGAGATCCATCAAGAAGGCCTGCGGATTCCGCCGGTGCTCGTGGCGCGCGGCGGCAAGACTGAACACGATGTGATGGCCTTGCTCCTGGCGAACGTCCGCACACCGATCGAACGCGAAGGCGACCTTGCCGCACAGATCGCAGCCTGCCGGCTGGGCGAGCGTCGGCTGCTCGAAATCGAAACAAAGTATGGCGGCACGAAGGTCGCGCTTTATCTTGACGCGCTCCAGGCGTACGCCGAGCGCCTGATGCGTGCAGCATTCGCTCGCATCCCCGACGGCCGCTATTCGGCTGAGGATTTCATGGACGACGACGGCTTCAGCCCCGATCCCGTGCGGCTGCGCGTAACCATTGAGATTCGGGGTGATCGTGCCCTGGTGGACTTTGCGGGTACAGCGCCGGCGTGCCGCGGAAGCATCAACGCAGTGCTCGCGATTACGGCATCCGCCGTTTTCTATGTTTTCCGCTGCCTGCTCGGTGAAGATGTCCCTGCCTGCGCCGGACTGATGGCGCCGATCGAATTGCGCGCACCGGATCGCAGCGTCTTGAACGCGAAAGCCCCAGCGGCAGTAGCCGCCGGTAACGTGGAGACGTCGCAGCGAATTGTGGATGTGTTGCTGCGAGCCCTGGCACACGCGCTGCCTGATCGGATTCCGGCCGCGAGTTCCGGCACCATGAACAATCTCTCGTTCGGCGGCGTCGATCCGCGAACCGGTCAGCCGTTCGCCTATTATGAGACAATCGCGGGCGGCATGGGCGCGCGCCCGGGTGCGGATGGACTCGATTCGATCCACACTCACATGACGAACTCGCTGAACACGCCCATCGAGGCGCTCGAGAGCGGGTATCCGGTGCGTGTGCGCCGTTACGCGGTCCGCCGCCGATCCGGCGGTCGCGGCAAATTCCGCGGCGGCGACGGAGTGATTCGCGAAATCGAGTTCTTAACCCGCGTGCAAGGGAGTATTCTGTCGGACCGGCGCACCATCGGACCTTATGGCCTCGCCGGCGGCGCGCCAGGACTGTCAGGCCGCAATTTGATGTTGATCCCCAGCGGCACCGGGAAAATGCGAAGCTCGCGCGTCGCGTCAAAGGCATCATTCGAGGCCGAAGCGGGAACGATTTTGCGCATCGAAACACCGGGCGGCGGGGGTTGGGGCAAGACCGAGAATCGCGTGCATGTGGCGCGGCGAAAGAGTGGCTAGTGCTTAGTGGCTAGTGTCCAGAACTGCAGGTTCAGAGTCTCAAACTAAACGCGGGATCCGGCCTCCCGGACCTGGCAACTAACCACTATCCACTATCCACTACTTGTCACTTGTTGCAAACTTCGGAGGACTGCATGGACGGACTCGATCGGCGTGATTTCATCAAGTCAGTGGCAGGAGTGGCGGCGTTATCTACCGCTGAATTCGCCGCGGCAGCGTCCGCCGCCAAGACCGGTCCTGTCTTCCTCGCGACGTGGCCCCATGGCAAACCGGCTGTCGACCGCGCTGCCGAGGTATTTCAGTCGGGTGGCAGCCTCATGGACGCTGTCGAGAAAGGCATCAACGTTGCCGAGGATGATCCGAGGATCATGAGCGTAGGTTATGGCGGGCTACCGAACGAAGACGGCGAGGTGGAGCTCGATGCCGCGATTATGAACGGCACGCTACACCGCGCCGGGTCGGTCTGCGCGCTCCATAGCATCAAGAATCCGATTTCCGTGGCGCGGCTGGTAATTGAGAAAACCCGTCACACCACGCTCGCCGGCGAGGGTGCGTACCAGTTCGCGCTCAAAGAGGGATTCAAACCCATGCAACTCTTAACGCCGGCGAGTCTGCAGAAATGGCTCGACTGGCGCGCCACGCCGAATCACGAGCAGTACTGGATCAACGCCGACAATCACGACACCATCGGCCTGGTCGCCACCGACGGAAAGGGCCACGTGGTTTCCGGCTGTTCCACGTCAGGCAGCGCCTGGAAGATCCACGGACGCGTGGGCGATTCACCGCTGGTCGGCTGCGGCGTCTACGCGGATGACAATGTGGGCGCGACGTCGGCCACCGGCGACGGCGACATCATGACCAACTACTGCACCAGCGTGTCGATTGTCCACAACATGGCGCGCGGAGCTTCGCCGCAGGACGCGTGCGAGGATCTGCTCAAGCACATGGCCGAGACCGATCCGAAGAATCGCGAGGCCTTTGTGGCGGTGATCGCCATGGACAAGCAGGGCCGGATCGGCGCTTTATCAATGAATGCCCCGTTGACTCCCGCACAGCCGGGATTCCAGTACGCGGTATGGCAGAACGGCGAAAGCAAGCTCGTGAACGCCGCGGCAATGTATTAGGGCTCGGAGTGACACTGCCTACTTAGTCGGAAGCAGTTGACATGTATTGTTCCGGTCTGCGTTTGCAGGGCTCAGCGCCTGTCTGGTCCGAAAGGCACTCGGGACCTCGATAGCGGCGTCATTTGCTAATCTAAGGCGTCCTATCGACAAATGACGCACCGGGACCTCAGCAGCCTTGCGCGCCGTCGTCAAGATAGGTATGCTCGCTCGCTTGCGTTCGAAGGGGGTGCCGCGTGAAGAAATGTGTAGAGTTCGGGGCGTCGCTGATTGTCATTGCCGTTTTCCTTCCCCAGAGTTTCTCCGAGACCGCATCGCACCCGCCCACGCCGCAAGAATCGATCAGCATCAGGACTGCGGGCGGCCCGAGGATTTCGCCGGACGGCAAGTACGTGGTGTACAGCGTAAGGGAAGCGGACTGGGAACAAAACGCATATGTCTCTCACTTGTGGCTGGCGGACGTCGCGACCGGCAGGACCTTCCAACTGACCCGAGGCAGCAAGTCGAGCAACGGCGCCGACTGGTCACCGGACGGCCGCTGGGTTGGGTTTGTCACCGAACGCGAGCCAGGATCGAATCCCGGGCCGCCGAAGCCGAAACCGTCGGGAAAGGAAGACGACACGGACAGGAAGGATGAGACCTCGGGGGGCAAGCCGGCCGCTCATCAAATCTGGTTGATCTCTCCCGCCGGCGGTGAAGCCTGGCAACTCACCAAGCACGAGAAAGACGTGGGCGCTTTCTACTGGTCCAAGGACGGCCAGTACATTGCCTTCAAGGCAGAAGCGCCCGAGGCCAAGACTGCCAAGGATCGCAAAGAGAAATACAGCGATTACGAATCCGTTGAAAAGGACTACAACCAGAACCAATTGTGGCTGGTTGACGTCGCCGCCGCCGAGAAGTCTCAAACGCCGGCAGAGGCCGTCGCGCTCACCACCGACGACAAACTGAATGTCAACGACGTCGCCTGGTCTCCCGATTCCAGCCGGATCGTGTTCAGCGCCACGCCCAACCCACTGCTGTCCTTCAGCGAGCAGAGCGATCTCTATCTGCTCGATCTCGGGCCCGACCGAAAGTCTCGTGCGGTGCACAAAATCGTGACTCTGGACGGGCCGGAGACGAATCCGGTGTTTTCACCGGACGGCAAGCAGATCGCTTTTCACAGCGCCCTGGCTCAAGAGTACGACTATTACTTGAACGGGCATATTGCGACCGTGGCAGTGGACGCCGTGCTGGCGCATCCGGCGACGACTGCCGCGGACGTGAGCGATCTCACTGCGAAATTCGACGAAGATCCGGAACTGATTGATTGGGGGCCGGACGGGATCTACTTTGTCGCCCTGCAGAAGACCTCCGCGCACGTGTTCCGCATTGATCCCGCGAGCCACGACATTACTCGAATCACGACGCCCGACAACTATGTTGCCGAAGGGCTTTCCCTCGCCAAAGACTTCAAGCAGATGGCAGTCGCTGCCGCTGACGCCACCCACATGACGGAGATCTTCGTCTCCGGCACCACACCTTTCGCGCCCCGCAAGCTGACCGATCTGACTGCGCAACTCGCCGCGTTCACGTTAGGCAGCGAAGAAGTGGTCTCCTGGAAGAGTCACGATGGGACCATGGTGGAAGGCGTTCTGAATAAGCCGGCCGATTACGACGCTTCCAAGAAGTACCCGCTGCTGGTGTACATCCATGGCGGGCCCACCGGCATCGACCTGCCGATTATGGATCCAGCCGATCACTACTATCCCATCCAATACTTTCTCTCCAAGGGAGCGCTGGTGCTGGAACCGAATTACCGCGGCAGCGCCGGCTATGGGGAGAAGTTCCGGTCGCTGAACGTCCGCAACCTCGGCGTGGGTGATATGAGGGACGTGATGAGCGGCGTAGACGCGCTCATCGCTCGCGGATTGGTGGACCCTTCGCGAATGGGGGCGATGGGATGGTCAGAGGGCGGCTACATTTCGGCGTTTCTCACCACACGTACGGATCGCTTCAAAGCAATCTCGGTGGGCGCGGGCATCAGCGATTGGATGACCTACTACGTGAACACGGACATCAC
>JASHQD010000617.1 GCA_030037755.1 Terriglobia bacterium | reverse complement strand
GCGATGCTGAAGCCTGCCGCTCCAGCAGGCCATGATAGAGTCCCTGAAGGCCGGCCTCGGCCCGTAGAACAGTCATGTCCGGCTTCAGTCTCCCGAGCACCGGCAGCCAATAATCATTCCAATCGTCCAGGCCATTCCAACCCGGCGTGACGACGGGCTTCATCATCAGTGGCAGGTAGACGTCCGGCGTCTGGCCGGCCTGCGCCCCATTGAATCCCCTGCGCACCACACCGACGACCGTCATCGGGTGAGCGTTGATGAGAAATGCCTGGTTCAGGATGGAGGGATCGCCGCCGAAACGACGCTGCCAATAGGAATAGCTCAACACGACCACGGGGTGCCCGCCTTGAACGCGGTCGTCGTCCATGCTGAACATCCGGCCGAGCGCGGGCTCCACGCCCAGCACGTCGAAGAAGTTGCCGGAGACGAGCGACGCGTCCACGTGCTCCGTCTCGTTGTGATAACTGACGCTCGCTTCCGTCGGATAGCACCCGATCAGTCCGGCAAATACGTCGTTGCCCTCGCGCAGGGCCTTGTACATGGGAAACGAGAAGGATTGAGCCCCGTCGTCGACATCGCTCCAGACGTGCCCATTCCGCTGGCCCGGGGACCGCAGGATGACAAGCTGTTCCGGATGCGACACCGGCAGCAGCCGCAGCATCACCTGGTCGAGAAGGGAAAAGATTGCGGTATTGGCGCCGATGCCGAGGGCCAGGCTCAACACTGCCACGGCCGTGAAACCGGGGCTTTTGGCGAGCAGCCGCAGCGCATAGCGAAGGTCGGTCAGAAATGTGCCCAAGTTCCCGCTCCGTTCGAAGAGTGGCCAGTTGGTAGTGGCTGGCACCTGGCGGCCACCAGCCTGTTTCTAACCACTAACCGCTAGCCACTGGCCACTTCCTCTTTCACGGCGACCACAACCAGCGTTACGTCATCCGTGAAGCTGCTGCTGAATGCCGCGGCGGACCCGAGCAGCTTCTCCTCCATCGCTTTCGCGCTGAGCCCGCGATTCTGCACCGCGGTCTCAATCAGCCGTTCCTCCCCGAACTCTTCGCCCTCGGCGCTGTTGGCCTCCGTCAGCCCATCGGTGAAGAGCAGCAGCCGGTCCCCGGGATCAAGTTTGACCGTCGCCTGCTCGTAGGGCGCTTCCACCGCCAGTCCAAGCACCAGCCCGCCGGAATTCAGGCGTTCCACTGAACCGCTGCCGCGGACCAGTACGGGCGCGTTGTGACCGGCGTTGCAGTACGTGAGCTGGTGTGAAGCCGCGTCCAGCAGGGCATAGAAGAAAGTCACGAACCGGTCCTGGCCGAGATTGCTCCGCATCAACTGATTCACGTCGTGGCACAGCTCGCAGGGAGGAACGTCTGCGGAACTCGACGCCCGCACCGCAGCCTGAAGATTCGAAACCAACAACGCAGCGGACGTTCCCTTGCCCGAAACATCGGCGATGCTCAAAGCCAGCAAGTGATCGCTGAGTTTACGGGCGTCGAAGTAGTCGCCGCCTAAAGTCGATGCCGGCTGCCAGGCGCCGCAAATCTCGTAGCCCGGCAGCTGCGGAATCTCGCGCGGCAGCAAACCGCGTTCCGTCTCCCGCGCCAGGACCGCCTCCTGCTCGGCGAGCAGCCGCTGGCGGCGCTCTTCCCGTGCTACATTCACCTGCTGCTGCAGCGTCCGAACAACCGCGTCGTTGTTCCACGGTTTCTCGACAAAATCCCGGACGCCGCGGCGCATCGCTTCCACGGCCACCGGTACGCTGCTCCAAGCAGTCATGACGACGATGGGCAGCGTTCGGTCGATCTCCTGGACACGCGCGACCAGATCCAGACCCTCCTGTCCGGAGGTGGTGTCCCGGGCGTAGTTCAGATCCATCAGTAGGGCGTCAAATGTGCCATTAGCCAGCGTTGCCAAAACGGCCGCCGGGGAGCTTGCAGCCTCGATCTCGTATCCTTCCTGCTTCAGCAGAAGGCGAAGCGCGTCGAGCACGGCCTGCTGATCGTCTGCGATCAAAACCCGCGGGGGTCTGGCTGCAGTGTCCCTCACCATCTCTTGTGCCATTGTGTCCATACGACTTATGCGGCTTGAAAGTTCACGTTTTCCGCAGGCAAACTGCGCTTTGCGGAGATGCTTTGCAAACACTTCGCCCAGGGCGGCGCAACCGGGGTGACCACGCACCCCGGGGAACGGCCAAGCCTAGTCCAGACGGATTCGGTCAAACCCATCCCAGCGCTGCATGTCAGAAAGGATTACGGTGTCGCCCTCTTTCAGGCCTTGTAGAATTTCGACTTCGGTCACGGAGATGCGGCCGAGCTTCACCTGAACGTGGACGGCATCTTTGCCGTCAGCGCTGACCTTAAACAGGCTCACTGTGCTGTCTTCCTGGCCAAAAGCGGGCCGGCCGACGTGGAGAACGTTGTCGAGATGCTCGATCTCGATCGTTCCGTCCACGCTGAGGTCGGGGACTGCACCCGGGGGCGGCGGCGCGTCGAGCTGTACGTCAACCGTTCGGGTGCCGTTCTGGACGGATGGATCGATCCGGATCACGTGTCCGGGCACAATGCCGTTGTGAGTATCGACTTCGGCCTTCTGGTCGAGCTGGATGTCCTTGGCCTGGGTTTCAGCGATCTTCAATTCGGCTTTCAGTTTATTGGGATCGGCTACTTTCGCGAGCAGCGTTCCCGGAGTTACCTGCTGCCCGACTTCGACGTCGAGCTCTTCCAGCACCCCATTGATTCCGGCGCGCACCTGCAGCGAATCCAACTGGTTTTTCTGGAGCTGATACAGAGCTTTCAGTTGCTCGATCTTGGCCTCCGAGGCCACGAGCTGCGCCTTGATGGAATCCTCCAGCACGCCCACCTTGTCGGCCTCGATCTGGCTCTTCACCGTGTCGGATTCCTCTTTCGCCTTCGACAAATCGGCGGTCAACTGAGGGCCAAGGCCCAGCTTGGCCATTTGCTCGTCGCGGTCGGCCTGCAGTTTGGACTGGAGATAGTCCGACTTCGCCGTCGCGGCCGTGGCGCGCTGGTCATAGAGCTGGTTTTGAAGCTGCTGCTTAAGACTGTTGTAGTCAGATTCGGCCTGCTTTACGGCCCAATCGGCGTTCAGCGTCTGTTGCTCAAGGTCGGGGTTCGAGAGCACCATAAGAACGGTGTCAGTCTTGACCATGGTGCCTGCGAGCACCAGCCGCTTGGCCACGCGTCCGTTTGTAATAGCAGGCACGTATTGCATGTCGTATGGAACGAGCGTGCCCAGGCCGCGCTCTTGCAGATCCATGGGTCCGCGCTTCACCGTGTCGCGCCACACTGTCCCGCCGTCCACCTCCGGGGCTGCCGGCTTTAGCCGGGACAAGCCCCAGGTAATTCCTCCCGCCCCAATGACGCCAATAACGATGTAAATCGCCAGGCGGATGCGGCGCTGCCGAGCTGCCGACTTCCGCGGAATATCCATTTTTGGTTCCCTCCGTCGAACGGGAAAGCAACTGCTATACCAGCGCCTTGAGGCGGCCAAGCCATTGGTTCTATTGAGCTTCGCGTCGAAGACCCCGCGTCGACAGGGCGCGATTCTGTTCGCGGCTGCGAACGGATGTCCATTATCGGACATCCTGGGCTGACTACCCCCGGGACGGGCCTTCGCCCGTCTCGCGCTAAGTCACGGCATGCCTGGAGGAAGTGTGCTGAACGAGTTTAGCTGCTAAGGCATCCTAACCCGGCAGAGCCGGAACCAAAGAGACTACGCGTCGACAGTCGACAGTCAGCGGGTGGAGACTTCCGAACCGTATGAAAAAAGGGCCAAACCGAAGTGACCAAAATATCCTGCTAGAAAAGGCCAAGAATCCAACGAGAGAGGGACTAAAGGTAAAGCCCAGCCGGAGAGAGGGTAATACCCTAATTCAAGAATTTGGTTCGGAAGACCGCAACTCTCCTTCATTTCGCGGGTTTCCAAGAGTGGACGAAGTTGTTTAGGGGGATATCAACTTTTGGAGGAACAGAATGACGATTGATATCCGACGACACCTGTTGACTCTTACCCTGGGCGGCGCGATCGCCGTCCTGAGCGGCCCCACGCTATACGCGCAGTCCACGACTGCGGCACCAACACCTTCCGCGACTGCCGCAGGATCACCGTCTGCGACTGCCGCGCCATCAACCCCCGCGACAGCAACAACCGCACCCAATCCGAAACAGGTCGAGGCACGCTTGCACACGGTGACCGAGGGGGCCGTAAAACAGGACCAGCGGGACGTCTCGGGTCTGGTGGCCCAGACCAAGGCGGAAGAGACTCAGCTGAAGTCCGATATGAAGACGTACGGGAAGGCTAGCCCGCAGGTCGCAGCTGATAAGGCTGCGCTGGCGCGGGACCACCAGTTGGCAGGCAAGCTGCGCACCGACGTCCGTCAGGAGCGTATGCATGTGGAGCGCTTGAATCGCGCCATCCGGCGTCGCTAATCCCCACACTGTACTGACTTTTTCTGACCAGAAGGGGCGGCGCGAGAGCCGCCCCACTGTCTTCTCGAAGGTTTTCCCTGGCTACGAGGCTCGGCACGCAATATCATCCAGAGTCTCGCTCGTGCCTTAACCCTCCCGAAGCGCTTCAATCGGATCAATCGTGGTCGCGCGCCATGCTGGAATGTAAGTCGCACCCAAAGCTACCGCGGATAAAACCATGATGACGGCTGCAAGCGTCAGTGGATCCCGCGGACGCACTCCATAGAGCAACCTCGACATCAGCCATGTAAGACTCAATGCTACCAGGAGGCCGGCGCCCAAGCCGATCGCCATCAGCTTGGTCCCCTGCCGAATAACCAGCCGGAGTACGTGGTTGCGTTCTGCTCCCAAAGCCATGCGAATACCGATCTCGTGCAGGCGCTGCTCAACGGAGTAGGACATCACGCCGTAGATGCCGACCGCGGCCAGGATGAGCGCCAGTCCGGCGAACAGCGCGAGCAGAATCATGGGGAATCGGCTGCCGGCCCTCGCCTCGGCGACGATCTCGTCGAGTGTCGTCACATCCGCGATCGGTTGGGCGGGGTCGAGGGACTCGACCTGGCTGCGGATCGCGGAAACCAGCGACTCAGGCCTCACCGACGACTTCACGAGAAGCACCCTGGGCAGGTAGTACGTTGGCTCCTGGGTGTAGGGCACATAGACTTCTTCCTCAGGCCGCACTTCCAAGCCACGGTTCTTCACGTCCTTCACCACGCCGACAATGGTGAAGCGCGCGGCCGATTTCGTTTTCAGTGTGCCGTCCGGAATCATTACGATGCCGGGAAAAGTGAGCTGGCTGCCGATCGGGTCGCCCTCAGGCCAGTATTTGCGCGCCATCCTTTCATTGATGACCGCTGCGTTGGGGGAGCCTGCATCATCGGATTCGGTCAACAGGCGCCCGCGGAGGAGTTGGATGCCCATCGTTCGGAAGTAATCGGGACTGATCACTCGATTCACCGCGTCCGGATACTCGCTCGGCGGAGGAACGGGACGGCCGACGATCAGAAAGTTGTCGCCATTGCCGCCGTCCGGTGGAAGCCCGCCTTCGTCGATGACCGCTGCCGAAGTAACGCCGGGCAGCGTTTGGACCTTTCTCAAGAGTCCCCTCAAAAACTCAACTTGCGGAGTACGCCCGGCGTACCGCGGACCGGCCAGTGCAACTCGCAACGACAGGACGTTGTGTGGATCGATTCCCATATCGACATGGGTCAAGGCGACGAATGTTTTGATCAGCAGCCCGGCGCCCGCAAGCAGCACGACAGCCAGCGCCAGCTCCCAGCTCACCAGCATTCCCAGCCGGCGTCGAGTGCGCGCGCTGCCGCTCGATCCGCGCCCGCTTTCTTTGAGCGAATGATTGATGTCCATCCGCGACGCCGTCAGCGCCGGGACAATCCCGAAGATAATCCCGGTCGCGAGCGACAGAATCAGCGTGAATCCCAAAACGCCGCCGTTCACGTGGACGGAACCGAGACCGGGCGTATCCTCAGGGGCGAGCGCCACCAGAAACCTGGTGCCCCACGAAGCCAGCAGCAGCCCGAGGCCGCCGCCCACGACGGAAAGCAGAACACTTTCGGTGACCAACTGCCGGACCACGCGTCCGCGTCCGGCTCCCAGAGCGCTGCGAATGGCCATCTCCTTCTCTCGTGCCGAGACCCGGGCAAGCTGCAGCGCTTCGAGGTTCGCGCAGGCGATCAGCAGCACCACGCCGACCGCCGCCAGCAGGATCAGCAGTTCCGGGCGCGTGTTGCCGACGATGTTTTCGTGAAGGCTGATCACCTGCACGTTCCAGCCCTTCTGTTCGGGATACTGTTTCTCGAGATTGCTCGCGATCGTGTCCATTTCCGCCCGCGCCTGTTGAATCGAGACGCCTGATTTCAGCCGCGCAACGGCGTCGTACTCGTGCCAGGTACGTCCCGGTTGGCGAAGGTCGAGCCCCGCGACCCACAACTCGGGCTTGTCTCCTGAAGGAGCTGGAAAATAGAACCCCGGCGGCATAATGCCGATTACGGTGGAGTGCTCGCCGTCGATGGTTATTTGGCGTCCGACGATTCCCGGGTCGCCGCCGTAGCGCCGCTTCCAAAGCCCGTCGCTCAAGACCACCACGTGCGCGCTTCCGGGCGGGTCTTCCTGCCCGACAAAGGTACGGCCGAGCGCCGGCCGCACTCCCAGCAGATCGAAGAAATTCGCCGAGACCCGCTCGCCATCCACTTCCAGGGGTTCGCCGGATCCGCTGACGTCGTAGCTATGCTCGTCGATCGCGGACATCCCGGCGAAGACGTGGTTCTGCTTTCGCCAATCAACGAAATTTGCGGCTGAAACGATGTTGTGGTACCAGCCTCGCGGGGGATTTTGCTCCCAGAGGACCACCAGTTGGCCGGAATCCGCGAAGGGCAGGCGGTTGATCAGCACCGCGTCGATCACGCTGAAGATCGCGGTGTTGGCGCCGATGCCGAGCGCCAGCGTGAGCAGGGCGACAACCGTAAACCCCGGACTCTTGCGGAGCACGCGAGCGCTGTAGCCGAGATCCTGGATCAAGGTGTCGAGGAGCGGCAGCCCGCGCGCGTCGCGATGCCGCTCTCGCGCCTGGGCGACGCCGCCGAAGCTGACGAGAGCCCGCCGCCGAGCTTCCTCGGGCGAAAGTCCCCGCCGCACGTTCTCCTCGACCGCCAGATCGAGATGCGACGACATCTCGGCGTCCAACTCACGATCGAGAGTCTCTCTCCGGAAGAATCCCCGGAGCCGGTTCAGTCCTTCTCGTAAATGGCTGGTCAC
>JASHQD010000616.1 GCA_030037755.1 Terriglobia bacterium | reverse complement strand
CGCTGGGCGTTCCGGAGGCTGCGAGTGAAAAGGCCGGCACAAACCAGCAGCAGAACCGAAAGAGCGATATGCGTCACCACCAGCCCGCTGGCCAGGCGCGACCGATGCAGTCCGCCGGCGACGCTCCCGGCCTCTTCTTTGAGCACCGTCACGGGCGTAACGTTCGACGAGCGCAGCGCCGGCATGATGCCGAAAATCACCGCCGTGGCGATCGAGTTGGCCAGCGTGACCAATTCCACCGCCGGGTCAGTACCGCCATTCAGCGGCCGCACGGGGAGGGTGGTGGCGGCAGGCACGAAGGCCGCGAACGAGCCCGCAGTCCACATCGTGATGAACACGGCGCCGGCACCGCCGGCCAGTCCGAGGATCAGGCTCTCGATCATCAGTTGGCGCACAAGGCGCCAGCGGCTTGCCCCAATGGAAAGCCGAATGGCGATTTCGCGCCGCCGCGTGACGGCACGGACCAGCAGCAGGTTGGCAACATTGGCGCAGGCCAGCAAAAGCAGCATGGCGGCCAGCCCCAGCAGCATGGGCAGCGTCGAGGAGAGGTAAACGTTGACTCCGAAGGGCGACCGCCAGAGGGGATCGAGCGAGATCTGGTTGGCTTCCCGATGCTGCTCGGGAAAGCGTTCGACGATCCGCTGCATCAGCAGGTTCAGTTCGTTTTCTGCTTGCCGAGGATTGGTCCCTGGTTTGAGCCTCCCCAGCACGTTAAGCCAGTAATCGTCACGATCCTCGAGCTTTCCAGTGAATCCCCACACCTGCCGGACCATCACCAGGGGAATCCAAACGTCTCCCCGTAATCCGGGCATGCATCCCTGAAAGCCCGGAGGAGCGACGCCGACTACCGTGTAGGGATAGCGGTTGATCTGAATCTTCCTGTCGATGATCGAGCGGTCTCCGCCGAAATGGCTCTGCCACAAGCTGTAACTCAGGACGGCCACTGCGGCTGAGCCTTCGCCACCTTGTTCTTCCGCAGGCACGAAACCGCGCCCCAGGATCGGCCGCACCCCAAGAGTGTCGAAGTAATTGGTCGACGTGAGCACCGCATAGATGCGCTGCGGCCTGGCTTCGCCCGTCAGTGTGGCGTATTCGTGATGATAGGCCAGGAGGCTGGCGAAGCTGTCACTGGCATCGCGCAGGTCGCGATAGTCCGGGTAGGAGAACGGCGGGGTGGGATGTTCGCTACGCTCCCCTCTCATGACTGTCACCAGCTCGCCCTGCCGCTTCGCGCCGGGAACTGGATCAAGCAGCGTGGAGTTAATCCAACTGAAAATGGTGCTGTTCGCCGCGATGCCCAAAGCTAGCGTCAGCACCGCCAGCGCCGGGAGGCCGGGATTATTCCTGAGAGCCCGAAAGCCGTAACGCACGTCTTGGATTAAAGTCCCCATCGCAGGATTCACCCACCAAATTCTCCCGCATTAGAGGCATGAGGGCTGTGACTCCGATCACTGGCACCCGTTCCCCGGTGCGCCGAAAATAGAATGAAGGTTCAGAAGCTTGAGGTTGAGGGAGATTCCCTCGCAAGCTACAAGACAAAAGGCGGAAGTCATGCTCAACGATCTCCGTTTCGCCCTACGCACACTCCGGCACAATCTCGTATTTGCTCTGGTCGCCGTCGTTTCGCTGGCTCTCGGGATCGGAGCCAATACCGCCATTTTCAGCATGGCGGAATACTTGCTTCTGCGGCCTCTGCCGGTGCCGCATGCCTCCGAGGTGGTCGTCGTTCAGTCGCAGTTGCGCGGAGAAGGCAACGGCCTATTTGGGCAAGGTGCTTTGTCCTATCCGGATTTCAAAGACTTGCAAGAAAAGAGCAAATCGTTCGCCGGTCTGGCTGCGTCTCAATACTTCCCCTTCGGCTTCGCACAAGACAAGACTACGCTGCCCAGGATGAGATATGGCGCGTTGGTGAGTGGCAACTTTTTCAGCGTCCTGGGCGTGAACCCGCAACTCGGGCGCAACTTCCGTGCCGACGAGGACGCGGTTGCCGGGCGCAATGCGGTCGTTGTGCTCGGCCATGATCTTTGGGAATCCGACTTCGCGTCGCGCCCCGACGTTCTGGGAAAGAACGTCTTTCTCAATGGTCTTCCCTTTACGGTGGTGGGAGTGGCTCCGGAGCCATTCAAGGGGCCCATGGTCTGGATTCGCGCCGACCTCTACGTCCCGCTGGCGATGCAGCCCGCGCTCGCGGCAGGATCGCAGTCGAACGAACTCGAATCGCGCGGACTCCGGGTGTTAAGAGTTCAGGGACGGCTCAAGCCAGGCGCGAGTGTCCGGCAGGCCTCCGCCGAAACCCGGGTCATCGGCCAGCAACTCGCTCAGGCCCACCCCGAGACAAATCGCACGTGCTCGTTCAGTGTCGGCACATACTGGCAGACCCAGATTGGGCAGTATCCAACGCCCGCCCTGGCGTTCCTGCTGATGATGGCGCTGGCCGGGGTGGTCCTGCTGATCGCCTGCGCCAACCTCATGAACCTCATGCTGAGCCGCGCCTCAGCCCGTTCGCGCGAGATCGCCGTGCGGCTGGCGATCGGAGCCGGACGGGCTCGTCTGATTCGACAACTGCTGACGGAGAGTCTGGTGATCGCGATCCTGGGGGGCGGGCTGGGACTGGTGATCGGCCAGGCGAGCACCGATCTTATTTCCAGATTTCGGATCCCGAGCGATATTCCGGTGGTGCTTGATTTCCGCCTCGACTCGCGGGTGCTGGTGTTCGCGCTGCTGGCTTCGCTGATCAGCGCCATCCTGGTCGGACTGGCTCCGGCCCTCCAAAGCACCCGACCTGATCTGGTTCCGGCCTTGAAGTCATCAGGAGCCGCTCCCGGCCAGCAGCGGCGATTCCTCGGAAGGAATGCATTAGTGATCGCGCAGGTGGCGGGTTCTCTCCTGCTACTGGTGTTCGCCACGCAGATTTTCCGCGGGGCTTCGGTTCTGCTCACCTCCCAGTTGGCATTCCGCGTGGACCATCTCCTCACCGCCGGATTCAATCCCACCCTTGCGCGAGAGTCAGGGGAGCAGGCGAAGCAGTTTTACCGCCAACTGCTGGACCAGGCCCGGACGCTCGCCGGTGTGAAGTCAGCTGCTCTTTCGCAATCCGTGCCGATGATCCAGACTGCCGCCCAATCACAGTTCCAGGATATCGGTGCGACGCGCGTCATTCCGGAGGGTGTCTTGTTGCCCGCCGGCACGGAGGCGGTCAGCTTAATTTCGAATACCGTTAGCGAGGGTTACTTTCGGACCATGGACGTGCCCATCGTACAGGGCCGCGACTTCCTCTTAAGCGATCGTGCCGATACCCCGCGGGTGGTGATCGTCAATGAGCAGTTCGCCCGCAAATACTATCCCCAGGGCGCGATCGGCAAGCGCCTGCGACTGAATGGCCCGGACGGCCCCTTCGCCGAGATCGTCGGCGTGGCGAAGCAGAGCACGTACCTGAGCCCGGTCGAACCGCCCATGGAGTATCTCTACCTCCCGTGGGCCCAGAACCCTATCGCTGCCATGACCCTGATGCTTGAAACTCAGGGCCCGCCTGACGCGGCGGCCAGTCCACTGCGCGATCTGGTGCGCCGGTTGGATCCGAAGCAACCGATTTACGCCGTGCGATCCATGCAGGAAGTCTACGACCTGACCGTGAAACAGCGGATGGACATCATTCGCCAGATCCTCGGAGCGCTCGGCTTACTCGGGCTGGTGCTGGCCTTGGTAGGACTCTATGGGCTGATGACGTATTCGGTGAGCTTGCGGCATCATGAGATCGGGATCCGCATGGCGATCGGGGCCGACCGAAGCGCGGTGGTCAGGATGGTGCTCGAGCAAGGGATGGCGCTCGCAGGTTTCGGAGTCGCGATCGGCCTGGTGCTCAGCGTGGCGGCAAGCAAGCTGATGGCGGCCATGCCGGGCGGCCACGGCTTCAATTTGCCTCTCATCGCGCTGGTCACGCTGGCTCTTCTGGCCATGGCGGCACTCGGCGCATATATCCCGGCACGACGGGCTTCGCGCGTCGATCCCAACATCGTTCTGCGGCAGGATTAGCCCGGATTGGTCGGCCTTCGAAATGCCACTGTGCCTGCACGGCGCCGTGGTCTGGATTCGCGGCTGCACGGTAAAGCCGGCTTGTGGAGTCGCTCCTCTCTTCGATTAAACCCCGATCATGCTGTAGAACCAGGCAAAACCTTTGGCCGTTGGACCCGAGCCGGCAATCCTTCCCCGTGCAATTTCTAGACTTTCCGATATAACTCATTGAAAACACAGCGCAAATGAATTTTTCCACTATTCTCCACCGTCCTATTTTTCGGGAGGACAATACTGTGTTGGGGTTCTATTCCGACGCTTCTGCGGAGGAAGCGACTGTGGATGCCTCAATTTTGCACGAACGATCCCGACAGGTTACTGAAAACAAGGCACTTCTGTTTTTCATAGTGCCTGGATCCCAATAGGTGATCTAAAACAACGGCACTTATGGGGGAATCCCGTTAGGTTATTGAAGGGCAAGTTGTTAAGCCGAGAAAGAACTGAGAAAAATGAAAAAAACGATGTCGTTGATACGAAAGGGAACGAGCATGGCGACGGCCGGCCAATCGCGCTAACGCTCATAAGTTCCGACGGACCCATTACGGCCCGGGGCAAAGACCCCTCCCGGAAAAACGTTGTGAAAGCACTGGGGCCGCGCCGAAGTGTCGCATCCTCGATATCGTGAGGACGGTTGTCGGTAGCCGATTGGCGGTTGCAGGAGGTAGTGAGTGATCCGTGGTTCGTAGATCGAGGTTCGTAGATCCGTAGATCGTAGTTCGTGGACCCCTCACGGACGGATCAAGCTACGATTCGCTTCCCTTGCATCCGATAATATGAAATCCTGAGCAAGTGATGAGCACCACAACCAGCGCGAATATTCTCGTGGTCGACGACGACGCCGTCACCCGCGACCTGCTTCACGAGGTCCTGAACGCCGAGGGGTACCGGGTGGTCACGTCGGCCAGCGGCGAGGACGCCCTCGACATCGGGAGGCGCGAAAGCTTTGAGGTCATCATCAGCGACATGCGCCTGGGACCGCACCTCAACGGCCTCGACGTGCTGCGCGCCTATAAGTCCGTCCAGCCCGAGTCCGAGGTCATTCTCATCACCGCGTTCGGCTCCATGGAAACCGCCATCGAGGCAGTCAAGGCAGGCGCCTTCGACTATCTTTCCAAGCCTTTCAAGCTCGATGAAGTGCTGTTGGTGGTGACACGCGCGCTGGAGAATCGCAGCCTGGTGGCGGAGAACCGCAACCTGAAACGCCAGCTTGGAACCCAGGCGCAGATGCGGAGCCTGGTGGGGCGCAGCCCGGCGATGCTGGAAGTCTATAAGAAGATCGCCATGGTCGCGGACACGCGCTCCGTCGTGCTGATCACGGGCGAGAGCGGCACCGGCAAGGAGTTGGTCGCCCGGGCGATCCATTACAACAGCGCCCGCGCGAAAGAACGTTTCATAGCCGTGAATTGCGGCGCCTTGACGGAATCGCTGCTGGAGACGGAACTCTTCGGGCACGTCCGCGGATCGTTTACCGGGGCCTTTGAAAACAAGCGCGGGATTCTGGAAGAGGCAAGCAGCGGTACGGTCTTCCTGGACGAAGTTTCCGAGATGAGCCGTTCGCTGCAAGTGAAGTTGCTGCGCGCCATCGAAGAACAGGAAGTGCGGCGCGTGGGCGGCGCGGAGACGATCCGCATTGACGTGCGGTTCCTCGCCGCCACCAACAAGCCGCTCGATGAGATGGTGAGGCAGGACAAGTTCCGCGAAGACCTCTACTATCGGCTGCGCGTGGTGGAGATCGACCTGCCGCCGTTGCGCGACCGTTCGGAAGACATTCCCCTCCTGATTGAACATTTTCTGAAGAGACAAGGGCAGGAGCGCGGTCTGAACTACAGCGTTTCGCCCGACGCGCTGGCGGCACTCGTGGGCTACGCCTGGCCGGGAAACGTAAGAGAACTCGAAAACGCGCTGGAATCGGCTGTGGCGCTCAATCGGTCAGGAACGATTACGCCCGATGATCTGCCACCCAAGCTGCGCATCGCGCCCCGAACCGGCAAAGGCGCCGACGATCTCTATGCGGATCTGCCCTCGCTCGACGAACTGAAAAAGCGCTATCTAACGTTCGTGCTGAGACTTAGCTCGGCGAACAAGGCCAAGGCCGCTGATATTTTGGGAATCTCCCGTAAAACGCTTTATAATTTCTTAGAGAGGTATAAATTGGGGCATTAAAAGTTGACAGCCGTAAAGAGTCAACAGTGGACAGTCGACAGTTGACAGGCACAGGTTTTTCGAGTCGTACGAATAAAGGGCCACGGCGCGACGGCCCAAAAAATCCTGCCGGCTGAGGGCAGAATCCTACGACAGGGGAATGACGGGAGAGGCAGAGCGCGGATCGATTTTACGTTGATCCGGCACCGAGAACGCTTGACTGTTAACTGTCGATTGTAAACTGTCAACTGACCGTCGACTGTCGACTGTGAACTGTTAACTGAAATGAAATACTCCTACATCGCCAAAGCCGCACTTCGACAGATCGCCTCGGGATTCAAAATCCCCTACATGGTGATGTTTGAAACCACGCTGATGTGCAACATGTTCTGCGAATACTGCATGTTCGGGGTGGAGGGCAAGTACAACGATCTCACCACGCGCGGCCAGCGTGAGCGCATCTTCAAGCGCCTGGATGAATTCGCGGAACTCGGCGTCTTCGCCTTCAGTTTTTCCGGCGGCGAGCCGCTGCTCAATCCGAACACGTCCGATTACATCGCTTACGCCAAAGACAAGGGATTCTGGACGTCGATGCCGACTAACGGCCTGCTGATCCGCAAGTTTGCCGACGGCGTGGCCAAGCTCGATATGCTGGAAGTTTCGATCGACTGCCTCGACGAGAAGCAATTTGCCAAACGGCGCGGCATCGACGGCCTGCCGGTGATCATCAAGAATCTCGAATACGTGCTCACCAAGCGAAAGCCGTTTACGACGCAGATCAACGCCGCCGTCAACATGGAAAATCTGAACGATTTGCCCGGCCTGGCGGAGTTCTGCAAGGCGCGGAACCTGGTGCTGCATCCCGAAGCCGTCCATAACGTGATGCGCGGCGGCGAGATGCTGCCCGACTCCGAACTGCACGGCGAGCAGATCGACATCGTCGAGAGGGCGCTGCGCGATCTGCGGTCGCGGTACCCCAAGAACGTCAGGTTTTACAGCCACTATTACGATTTCTATCGCAAGGGCGGCTTTGGGCCGCAATTCCCGTGCCGGCATCCCTCGAAACTGATCTCCATGAAGCCCGACGGCTCGATTCACCTGCCCTGCGCCTTCAAGACGCTGTTCCAGTCGCAGGCGCCGGTGCGGGAGATCTTCGCTCATCCCGCCGTGAAGAAGATCATCGCGCAGGAAGCCACGCTCTGGGACTTCTGCAAGGGATGCAAGATCGGCTGTCCGTACGAGGTGAGCGCTTTCACCAACAGCCCGAAGCTGGCGGTGGAGTCGGCGCTGAACTTCCTCCGGATGTAGCAGACTCTACGAGGCTATTTTGCGTGTCGCGGGGATGACTATTTCGGCGGTGACGACGGCGGCCCTGCGGCATGCGCCGGCCGGAAGGCTGTCTTCGATCGCGGCGCCTGAAGCCGCATATTTGACAGCCGGCACGCCCCGGTTCTATACCTAGGATTATGTCCGAACCAACGAAGGAAGAACTGCTGGCTCGTATCGCCGAGCTCGAGAAACAGGCCGGCGGAAGGAAGAGCGGAGAGTTGGAGCTCCGCGTGAGCGACAAGGGTGGGGTCAGCGTATATGGGCTGGGCCGGTTTCCGGTAACCCTGTATTACGAGCAGTGGGTCCGCCTGCTCGACTCGGCCGACCGGCTACGGACATTCCTGGAGCAGAACAAGGGCAAGCTGAAGCTGAAAGGCGAGCTAAAGCCCAGCGAGTAGTCCTGCCGGAGTTATTCCTGCACCGGCGCCGCGCGCGCTGCGCAGGCGAGGCAAACGAAGTCGTGAAGAAAATGGGCCTGTAGCTCAGCTGGGAGAGCACATGGTTTGCAACCAATCCTAAATTCAACAGTATCTTGCTGACCCGATGTCAGTTAGCAGAGACGAACCGCCCCACAGCTGGACCCTAGTTGGACCCAAATTTAGCCCCCTGAGAGACGGGTGTTTCGAGTGCCCGGCTCGCCTCTGCCGGTGGCACGCGCCTTGAGTCGAGCCGAGGTTGC
>JASHQD010000615.1 GCA_030037755.1 Terriglobia bacterium | reverse complement strand
GATGCCAATCGACGTGCAGTGGGCCATGGTGCGCTCGATTCCAGGGCTCGAGCAGGCGGACATGATCCGGCCCGGCTATGCCATCGAGTACGACATGGTGCAGCCCACGGAGCTTTATCCGTGGCTCGAGACCAAGAAGATCCAAAACCTGTTTCTCGCCGGACAGATCAACGGCACCACCGGCTACGAGGAGGCTGCCTGCCAGGGAATCATGGGCGGCATCAACGCCGGTCTGCGGGTGCAGGACCGCGACCCGATGGTGATCGAGCGCACGCGCGCTTACACGGGCATTCTGATCGACGACCTGGTCAGCAAGGGGTGCGACGAGCCCTATCGCATGTTTACGTCGCGGGCGGAGTACCGGCTGCACCTGCGCATCGACAACGCCGACGAGCGGCTGACTCCGCTGGGCTACCAGGCGGGAACCATTCGCGAGCAAGATTATCAGTCGTTCCTCGAAAAGCAGCAGCGGATTTCAGCGGCAACGCGCTTCCTGATCGAAACCCGGCTCGATCCCCAGTCGCGTGTGGGGCAAGAGGTCTACAGCAAGCTGGGCTTGATGGCGGGCGGGCGCTTCACCGGATCGAATACGCTTACGGGCGCGCAGCTTCTGAAGCGGTCTGACGTGTCCATCGAGGATTTGATCGAGTGGGTGAACGCGAGTCTCGCGCCACACGGACCGTCACTCTTCGCGCTCGAAGAGGCTCGCCGCGTGGAGACCGATTTCAAATATGAGGGATACCTCGCGCAGCAGGAGCGTCAGATCGAGCGCATGAAACGGGCTGAAGAGCGCCGCATTCCCGACTGGTTCGATTACGGCCGCGTCTCAGGCCTGTCGCGGGAAGTGGTTGAGAAGCTCACGCGGGTGCGTCCGATGACGTTGGGACAGGCGGCGCGAATCCCGGGGATCACGCCGGCGGCGGTGAGCCTGGTGAACGTCTATATCGAGATCTTCCAGCGGCGCGGCGCCGAACAAGCATCAGCTTGAGAGAACTTCCGCGGCTACGCCTTCGGCTTCCACTTCTCAAAGAACTGCGTAAACGAATCGTGCCCCAAATGGCGCGCGTCCTCAAACTCGCCCTGACTCTGCGAAAACAGCAAATTCCCGTGACTGTCGAGAATCGCCAGCGCCGGGATGCCCTTGTGTAACGGGACGTTGTACTTCTTCGCCAGATCCAGGTTCTTGGTGAACCGTCCCACGTCAACATGAACCACCACGTAGTTCTTCTCGATCACCGGGGCCAGGTCAGGCGAGTGCATCTGGGCGTCGAGCGCGTGGCAGTCGCCGCACCAATTGGCTCCGAAATCGAGGACGATGCTCTTGCCGGATTGTGACGCCTGGGCGATCGCCGCCGCGACCTGCTGGTGAGCGTCGGCATTCTCGTCATAGATTGCATCGCTGGCGGCACCGCAGACGCTCGTGATCAGCGCGGCTGCAGCCAGTACAAGGATTGCCATCCTAAAGTGCCGATCCATATCAGACTCCTTTGCGCGACGTGGTCTATTCAGCGTAAACCAATCGGTCGGAAAAGTGAACGGAGTTGACCCTCGATAGTTCACAGGCAACAGTCAACAGAAAGTCGCAAGCGTCGCCGCGGTAAGCCCAACCCCTCGGTTGATGGCAGAACCCTTCAGATATCACACAATGATGATACGGATTACTTGGCGACTTCTGCGCAGCGGATGGGAGTGAGAAGGGCGACAGGCTCGGCAACGTATCCTTTGGGATAGTGCACCACGGTCACTTTGACCGGCGCGCGGCCTGATTGATCGAATCCGAGAAGTTCGGCGGCCTTACGGGACACGTCCAAGAGACGTCCAGCCACGTTCGGACCCCGGTCATTCACCCTGAGAACGACGGCGCGGCCATTTCTGAGGTTCGTCACCTTGATTCTGGAGTTGAACGGGAGCGTTCGATGGGCTGCGGTAAGCTGATTGAAATCATAGTTTTCGCCGTTGGCCGTCTTGCCTGCCGACTCGGCGCCATACCAGCTCGCCTCACCCACTTCAGTAGGAATCAGCGTGATCCAGCGCGCTACTTGAGCCGCGCGATAGACGGCTGGAACCCGCGCCTCGGATCTGGCCGACAGGGCGACCAAGGCCGCCACTGCGCAGCCGATGACCAAAGTTCTCATTCATCCTCCCAACAATACGCGTCAACCGGACGAAGCCGGTCAGGCTCGATCAAGTTGACGGGAAGTATGTGGTCGAATATACAGAATTTGGAAGATTTCGTCAAGCTCACAAATCTACCGACGTGGGGAGAGCGGCCCATGACGCCCTCTAGCGGTTCTGTCCAGCGAGCATTGCCTCCGCCTGACGCAGCGCGTCAACCGCCAGCTGCGCGGCATGCCGTGATGCCGGCGGCAGCCCGCCAAGCCCCGTTTCAAGGTCGCTGACTTCGATGGCGCCGAGGGCCGCGACGGATTCACCCGAGTTCAGGCGTTCAACCAGCCAGCTGCCGCAAGCGATGGCAGGAACGCAGCCGCCCGCCTTGAAGCTGGCCGCGACTACCCGGCCCTGCTCGACGCGGAGCCAGAGCTTGATCACGTCGCCGCAGACCGGATTCGTCGCCTCGGCCACCACGGTCGCGTCCGGCAACTCGCCGGAATGCCGCGGACTCCGAAAGTGGTCGAGAACCTGGCCGGAATATGCCATAAACTCAATGCGCCGCCCCGCGGCTGCGGAATCGCTGCAGTTGCAACTGGTCCTTGCCTTCGACAATCAAGTAGAACTTGTCGGCCTTGACGTTCCGGAACGTCTGACGCAGTCCGCTCGGCCATCGGACCTCGACTTCATCGGCCACAGCGCGCAGTCCCAGGCCGAAATTGGCCCTCAGATCGCTCTGCGACATGAAGCTTCCGCCGCCCTCGATCTCGCGCATCTGGGTCATGCCCTCGGGGCCTCCGGCGCGCAGCTTGATGCGCGCGCCCATCCCATCGCGATCGCTGCGCGTGCCGACGAGCTTGAAATTGACGAAGTGGTTGCGCGGACCCGCCGCAGGCCCGTCGTTGTGCAGCAGCAGCGGCGCGTCGCCGTTATTCGCCACCACCACGTCAACGCGGCCGTCGTTGTCAAAATCCGCGAAGGCGACTCCACGGCCGACGTAAGGCTTGGCGAATCCATCGCCGGACGTCTTTGAGACCTCGACAAACTTGCCGTTGCCTTCGTTGTGAAACAGCGAATTGATCTGCCGGTAGTGGAGCGACGTCGAGATCTTCTCGATATCCGGCCAGACGCCGCCGTTGGCGATGAAAATGTCGAGCCAGCCGTCGTTGTCGTAGTCAAAGAAGCCGCCGCCAAAGCTCAGGACCTGCTTGGTGGGTCCAGCGATTCCCGCCTGATAATCCACCTCGTCAAAAAAGCCCTTGTCGCTATAGTGCCAGAGATGATCCGAGGCAAGTTGGAAGTCGGTGATGAGCAGGTCCAGTTTCCCATCGTTGTCGTAATCGCCGAGCGCGATACACATGGCGCCCATGGCGTTACCGTCCTGCGTAAATGCCATGCCTTCCGCAGTAGCAACGTTCGTGAACGTCCCGTCGTGATTGTTGTGGTAGAGATAAGCGTCCGCGCCGTCGTTAGCCACGAAGAGGTCGGGCCAGCCGTCGTCATCGAAATCGGCGGCGCCGGCCGCGAGATTGTAGCCGTTGGGCTGATAAATCCTGGCGGCCTTCGTCACGTCAGTGAAGGTGCCGTCGCCGTTGTTGTGGTAAAGGACTGCGGGACTCCCGGGATACACCATCGGACGGCAGGGATTCATGACCCCGTGGCCGATGTCGCAGGCCCGCTGGCTGGTCGATTTGAAATCCGCGTATCCGCCGACGTAAAGATCAAGACGCCCGTCGCGATCGTAATCGAAGAAGGTGGCTGCGCTATGGAATACGGTCCCGAGTTCGGCCGCACCGGCGCCCGCCTTGTCGGTAACATCCGTAAAGGTTCCGTCGCCATTGTTGTGGTACAGGACGTTTTTGCCGTATTGCGTAACGTACAGATCGGGAAAGCCGTCGTTGTCGTAATCGCCCCAGACGCAGCCCAGACCGAAGGCGGTGCCGGGAACTCCCGCTTTTGCGGTTACGTCCGTGAAAGTGCCGTCGCCGTTGTTGTGATAGAGGGCGTTGCGGGCGGAAATGCCGCGATTATAAAGATCGCGGCCATTGACGAAGTAGACGTCCTCGAAACCGTCGCCGTCGTAATCGGCCACGCAGACTCCGGGTCCTGTCTCCTCCAGAATGGTCGGAGTTCCGTTGTTTCCTTTGAAGTGGACGAATTCGATTCCAGATTTCTTTGTGACGTTGGAGAACGTCACCGGCAACGCCGCGGGAGACGAGGCGCTGGCGAGCGACAATCCCGGCAGGATGCGGTCGAGCGCGGCGCCGCCCAGACAGACCGCAGCCAGCAGTATGATCGAACGGCTGCGTCGAACGCTATTTCCCGGCGGCAATCGTCAATCCTCAATCGTCAATCCTACTGTGACGGCGACTCGGAATCTGGCAGCCTGCCGGTGATCCGATCGGTCTGCTTGTCGCGAGCGTCCGCCTGCAGCCTGGCCTGCTCCGCAAATTCCTTCTGTGCTTCCGCGCGCTCGCCCAGCTTGAGATAAGCCTGGCCGAGCTGGTAGTGCTTGTTGGCGCTGTCCGGCTGGATCTCGAGGGCGCGCTTCAGATACGAAACCGCCTCATTGACCTTGCCCTCGCGCAGGTAGGCCTTGCCGAGGCCGGCGAGGGAATCCGGCAGGTTCGGGCGGATCTCGAGAGCCTTCTTGAACAGCGGAATAGCGTGCTCGGTGTCGCCAGAGTCGACCCACAGCGTGCCGCGGCTTTCGTAACTCCAGGGCTCATTTGGACTGATCTTGATCTCCTGGTCGTACTCGTCGGCCGCTTCATCGAGCTTTCCCAGGCGTTGATAGAGCACGCCCAGATCGTAGTGGACGTAGGGGAGCTTGGGATCTCCCGCCGCGGCCTTCTTCAACTCGTCCTCGGCCTTGGCATTGTCGTAGAGGTCCAGGTAGGCCTTGCCCAGCAGCAGATGCAGATGCGGCGTGTCGCCGCCGGCGACCACGAGTTGCTGAAACGTCGCCCTGGAGTCGTCGTTACGCTTCACTTGGCCATAGCTGATTCCCATCATGTAGAGATAATCGAGGTCGCTCTGCTCCTGATCGCGAATGGGCTCAAACGCGTCGATGGCCTTCTGGTAATCGCGCAGCAGGAACTCGGACTCGCCGAGCAGATAATGCGCCTGCAGGCTGGAGGAATCGCCGGAAAGCACCCGTTCGAAACACGGGACTGCATTCTGAAAGTCACGTTTGTCGAAATAGCTGAGGCCGAGGTCCAGATCGATGCCGACCGTCTGGGGGTCTAACTTGCGCGCGGTCTCAAAGGCGCGAATGGCATCATCCATCTGGCCGAGGTGCCGGTAGACCACTCCCAGATTGGTGTAAGCGCCAGGATTGTTGGGATCAAGCTTGAGGAAGTCTTTGAAGCCGCGCTCGGCCGCAGGATAGTCCTTGGCCTGAAGCGCCGCGGCCGCCTTGCCGAAGGCCGCGCGCAGATCCTGGTCGGACGGCTTCGCGCCGCCAAGGGTCTGCGCACGTGCAGAAAGGATGGCGATGGGCAGAAGGAGCGACGTGGCAAAGGCCAAGCAGGCGGGCAGTTTATGGCAGACGGTGGCTCTCATTCCGATTCTTCATTAAGGCAGCAAACCTTCCTGCTCAAAATGGTGATCATTCGTGAAGACCTCGCTGACAGCCGCAGCCTTCATCGCGTTCATAGAGACGCAGTCAATGAAGCTGTAGTTCTTGTCCTCGCGGCTCTCGTACAGGTCCAATGCCTTCAGGAAAGACTCGTGAGACTGAGGGATAACCTTGACATCCGGGCTCGTGAGGATCGCGCGAGTCATTCTGGCCGCCTGTCGGCGGAGCGCACTGCCTGCCGAAAGCGCCGTCAGGAATTCGGCCAACACCTCATCCGTAGTAAGGGTGAGCGCGTCTCCGACCTGCGTTCGCGCAGCGTTCGCCGCCGCCTTCCAGGCATCCTTTGGCCGGACTACTGCAATCCAGTAACAGGTATCCGCGAACACCATCCTCATCGCTTGGGCGTACCATACAAGTAGTGGTCAAGATTCTCGCTCAAATCGTCAGGGAGGTTGTCCCACTCCCGTTCAGGAACTTCGCTCGCCAGTTGGGCCAGAACTTCCTCGATAGACCGCGCATTCGGGTCCGTAGCCGCGTTTTCGGCATCCGCCCGATCATCGGCGAGTGAGCGAGCGAACTCCAGCACGCGGGCCTTCTGCTCAGGACCGAGTTTCACGAATTCAGCGAGCAACTCCTGTTGACCGCGCATAACTGATCCTTACGCCTTAAGGTTAACACGGTCGCCGCCGGAAAGGACACCAGAACGAAGAGCCCTTATGTCGATTCGGCGGCGGCTTCGGGCATCGGCCGCGAAGGTTCTTGAGGCTCGCCACTAGCCACTAACCACTCGCCACTCTCACCCGACTGGGCTGCGGCGAGCCGCTCCGGGTCTCCGTGCCTCTGCGCCTCTGCGTTGAGGGAGCTATGGAGCCGGAGAGCCGGACTCCAGTCGCTCCGACAGCGCACGCAGGTCGTCGTTCTCAGGCAGTTCCTCGAGGCCACGCTTGAGCACTTCAGCAGCAGCAGCCTTGTCTCCCGACCCCATCTCTTCTGCGGCGATCATCCCGTAAAACGAAGCGTCAAAGGGCGCGAGCGCCAGTCCCCTGTTCAGAATGCTGATCGACTGCGGTATCTCCCCGCTTTCCCGCAGCAGTTCGCCCAGGCGCAGATAATCCACGGGATATTTGGAGCCCAACTCGAGGGCGCGCGAAAGGTCGCGGATCGCCTGCTCTTTGGCGTCCGGCTTATGTTCAGCCAGTGCCTGCTGCGCCAGCGCCGAGAAGACGAAGGGATCATCTGGATTCTGCTGTTCGGCTTCCTGGAGAGTGGCCAGATAGCGGCTCAGGTACAGGTTGGGGTGGCCCGGAGCGAGCTGGGCATAAGCGTCAAACAGGACGATCGCGGGCAGACTGTCCGGTTGACCCTGGACGGCGTCGATATGCACCAGATCGGCTGGCTGTGGGGTCGCCAGGTGGAACGCCCAATCCGGATAAGGCTCGTCCGGCCGCGCCGGGATGCGATGATCGGTCAGTGCCGCGTGGGAGACGGCTGTCAGGTTCTGCTTGGGCATGTGACAGCCTACGCAATCGTCGGGTGGCTGGGTCTTCAGACGCGACGGCATAGGTAGCGTACAGCTTTTCAAGGTGTGACAGGTCAGGCACTTGCTCCGGTAATAAGTCGCAGCTTGCGCGCCCTTCAGTTCCTGGTGCGGGTTGTGGCAGGTGATACACCCCAGTTTTCCGCCGCTTTTGGCAAAGCATTCACTCAGCCTCATCCCAAAATAGTGGCCGAGCAACGGGGAGGGCGTCGGCGCTCCCTCACTGAGCGGCATCTGGAAGATCGCGAGAGTTTCGTCGAGCGGGGTGCCCGGGCGGAAATCCGCCATGGTCTTGCCCGGGCGCAGCACACGGGCGTCGCCGGCCTGGTGACAGGGCATGCAGATTTGAGACGAGAGTTCGGGCGAGAGCTTTGCCGGGTTTACAATCGATGTGTCCGTCCCGCCGGACGGGGGCGTGCCAGCTTGGCGTTCCCGGATGTGAAGCGCGCCTGGCCCGTGGCAGTTCTCACATCCGATCGCGAGTTGCTCGAATGGCGGATTTGCGCCCACAAACGGGTCCGTCTGGTAGGGCGAACTGGGCCGCTCCGCGCCCGCAGCGGGTGAGGGACGCCCCGCGTGGCAGACGATGCACTGCATGAAGATCGGCCGGCTGAACCCCTGGTCACGCATCTCATAGCCGGGCGACAGTTCCCAGCTCCCCGTCTTGGAATAGAACGACAGCGGCGCCTGAAACAGGTAGTTGTCGCGCTCCACCAGGTAGCTGTAACCGGCTTCACCCGCGCCTACGGCATAGGCAAGCCGGTACGTCTGCTCGAAGACCTTCTTGCCGGACGCGTCCAGCTCGTACTCGCTCTGATAAAGATCGGACCCTTTGCGGTAGACGCTAAAATGCCGGTCGATCTTCTGGTCGAACAGATTGACCGGGCTTGACACCTTGTCGATCTGGCTCGAATCGCTGCCGCGAGCCATCGACTGGCCCATTCCGGTGCGAGTGAACTGGTCGTAGACCTCCTGATGGCATTGGGCGCAGGCTTTGGAGCCGGCGTAAGCAACGCCTGGCGCCGTGTTGCGATAGATGGGAGAAGAACCAAGCTTGCCTGCCGAAGCCTTCCCGGCGCCCGGGCAGCATGCCAGCACGGCGATCACCGCCAGCGCTCCTTTGATCGGTGTCATTCCGGGCGCAGCAAGGAATCTCATACGCTATATTTCCGGTATCGTCTCGGTCTCAGTTTGACGTAGGGCGCGGCCACGTTACAGCAGGGCGCAAGTGTAACAAAGTGTAACCGGAAAAGAGTCCCAAAAAGCTTCTGGGGGGCGAAGAGCACCATGTTCACTACCCTTTTCAAAAAAAAGGCCCTTTCTCATCTATTAATCTACTGAAAATAGTTGAGTTAACCGCAATGGCTTTGGCAAGGCTCATTTCTGACCTAACATACTGATTTCATGTAGCTTAACAACAGTGGCTTTGCTGGCTTTGGGAGAGCTTCTTGAGCCAGCCTTTTGGTGAAAACCGCCCTCTTTTGTCGCGTTAACTCCCTGAAAACAAGTGGGATGATCCTAGTGGCTTTGGCAATGGCGATTTCTCGACTAAATGACTCATTCTACGACCTTTAACCCTAATGGGTTTGGTTGGCTTTGGGGGCTTTCCGGGGTGGCGTTCTCTGCCAGGATCTAGACCCCGTTGCCTCTCGAAGTAACCTCCAGCGCCTCCCTGGATGCCTCGCGTTCGCCCTGGGGACCAATATCTTCGTCAGTCCGGAGGATGAAGAGGCCACTGATCGGCCCGATCACAACCATTTCAACTGAAAGTGGAGCCTAGCAGGCTTGTGGCGGCACGTAAAGATGTAAAACGTTTTGCGCGTTCCTAACGTTTACAATTGTGCCTGCCCTTGGGGCGGTGGCCACAAGGGCCGCGCCCTGCGTCAAACGGGCACCCACGAGGGGGGGCCCTACAAACAAATTGGGCGCAACAGAAGGACCTGAAGTCCCTCCGCTGCGCCCAGATGAATCAGCACCCCCGACAGGCGGCGCTTAGAAGATGAATTTCAGACCCAGTTGCAGGATCCGGGGAGCCCAGGTGGAATTGACCGCACCGGGATCGGTTTGCTGCAGGTTACACGGCAGACCGAAACCCACGTTTCCACTGCAGCCCGCATTGACACCCTGCCATTGAGTGTGGTTGAAAGTGTTGAAGGTCTCCAGCCGGAACTGCAGCGTGGAGTGCTCGCCCGCGAACCAGGGCATGCTGAAGTTCTTTTCGAGGGCGAGGTCGAAGTTGTTCCGGCCCGGACCCTCGAGAACGCCGCGTCCCATGCAGCCGAACTCGCACGTCTCCTCGTTTGCGAACAGCTGGCTGAACTCCGGCTGGGTGACGGTCGCGGGATTCCACCATTGGACCGTTGGCCCGTAGATACCGCCCAAGGCCACGTCGTTGAACGTCGTCTTGGTAGGTGCAACGTGGCCGACCGGATCGCAGGTAACAGTGCCTGCGATACCGGTTTGGAAGCCCGTCACTCCGCACTCGAAGTTCACCGGCTCACCGGTGAACATGCTGGTGATGCCGGAGATCTGCCAGCCGCCCAAGGCCTGCCGCTCGAAGGCATTGGAGCTGTTCTTGAAGAACGGCAGAGCGTAGATGTAGTTCAACTGCAGGACTTGGAAGCGGTTGAAATCGGACGTCCCGTACCACCGGTTCAGGTCCTGGTCGTCGACGGGGTTGCCCGGCGCGCCCGAACTGTAAGTGCTGCTGGAGTTGTCAAGCGCGTGCGACCAGGTGTAGGCGGCCTGCACCGTCAGCCCCTTGGAGAAGCTGTGCCGGAAGCTGCTCTGCAGCGAGTTGTAGTTGGAATGGGCCGTGTTCTGCTTCATGCCGATCGAGCCGTATCCTACGTAGGGGACGAACCAATCGTCGTTGCTCCCTTTTTCCTCGTAGATCAACTCTTCCTGCACGTTGCAGCTTCCTGTGGCGTCGCAGATCGTCTGGCCCAGGTCGCCTGGAGCGCCCATGCTGGGCCCGTGGCTTCCCGTCAGTCCGGCCAGCGCCGGAACGGTAACGTTGGCGACGCCGTTGGACCCGAACGGGATTTCATTGATGTTCAGCTCGCGCGCCAGATCCCGGCCCATGTTCCCGACATAGGCGAGACTGGCGATGTTGTTGGTGCCGAACTCGTGCTCGAGGCTCAAGCTGTACTGGTAGACGTGCGGCCAATGTTCACTATAAGGAATGGCCGTAAATCCAACCGGGGCCGGAACCAGCAACCCGCTCGGCGCGATGTTGCTGTATCCGGAGATGTCGAAAACGTTGACGCCGGGCGCGCTCGGAGCATTGCCCTCGCCGCCTTCGGTCTGGGCCTCGTTGCCGTTTCCGGACTCATAGTAGATGCCGAAGCCGCCGCGGAGCGACGTCTTGCCGGTCCCTGTCGGATCCCAGGCAAAACCAAACCGTGGGGCGATGTTCTTTCCGGTATTCCGAAGCTGGCAGCCATCGGGCACGCCATTGTGACCGCACTCCACCAGTCCATTGCCGTAGGCAATCGGCGTATCGCCGGTGCCGGCGATAAACTCGCCGCTGGCGTTGAGTTGGGCCTCGTCGGCCTGGCTGTACAGGTTCGGCTCGAATCCAGAGTCAATCGTCGGATTGCTGACGTCGTGGATGCGGGTATAGAAGTAGTAGCGAACGCCCAGATTCAACGTGAGGTGAGGAGTCACCTTCCAGTCATCCTGGATGTAGGGCTCGGTGTCGGTCATTTGCCAGTGGCCCTTGGCATAGCCGCCGACCGGTACGCCGCCAAACACCTGGGTTCCTTCGTAGTACTGGGACACGTTGCCGAGCATCATATCCGCCATAGCGTTGCCCGTGCTGAAGCCGGCAGCGCCGCCGCCATAGAACTGGTCACCGCCCTGCGTCACGGTGCCGAACTGTTCGTTCTTGCGGTAGTTTTCGACGTAAACACCGAACTTGGTGGTGTGAGCGCCATGGACCCAAGCCAGGTTGTCCTTCCACACGATAATCGGGTTGGAGTTAAACCAGGGATGGTTGCTCTCGCCCTCAAACGTGCAGAAAGAAAGGCCGGCGCAGAGTTGAACCTCGGGCATCAGGTCGTTGCCGTTGTTGGCCGTGAAGAGGTGGCTCTGCACGAAGTTGCTCGGACGGACCAGCGAATTCGCCACCGAGTCTGACGCCTGGTTGTAAAGGAGAATGTGGTCGGTGGTGTAAGACGCCACAAACTCGTTTTCAAGGTTGGGCTTGAAAGTATGGGTCACGTGGAACACGGCGCTTTCGCCGGGGCCGTCAAACGGAGTCTTCACCGTGTCGTAGGACGACCAGCCCCAAAGAGTCTGAGGCGTCAGCGTGTTCCAGGTGTCCTGGGTGTAGCGGAAGAACGCCTGCGTCTTGTCGCTGATGTTCTGGTCAACACGGATCTGCTCCTGCCGCCAGTTCACCGGAGCGCTCGCCTGCGTAAACCAGCCGCCGAGGCCGCTGTTGGGCAGCGGGAAGTAAGCATTCAGGAAGTCTTGAGCGTTGGCATAGGCCTGGGAACTGCTTGAAAAGCCCGGTATGGAGCTTACGTTGTCATAGCCGTCGGGCAGGACGCACCCCGTGCCGACTTGGGAGTTGTAATTCGGAGAAGTCTTGTCGCATTGGGAGAAATCGCCGGTACGCTCGAGTAGCGAGGGCGTCCCGTTGCTCAAGGTATCGGATTGGCGGTAACGCCGCCAGTCTTCCGACCAGAAGAAGAACGTCTTCGACTTATCGGTGTTGTAATGGCCCGGGATGTAGAAGGGGCCGCCAAACGTATAGCCCCAGTCATTCCAATTGAGCGGGGCTCTTGACGCCTGACCCGCGCCGTTGTTGTTGCATCCGTCGATGCAGTCGCGGTTCGTAAAGAAGGGGTTGGCGGCGAGATCGGAGTTGCGGTTGTACTCAAACAGGTCGCCATGGAACTCGCGGGTGCCGGATTTGGTGGCCAGCTCGATGTTGGCGCCGGCGTGCTTGCCCATGTCCGCGCCGTAGTTCGACGTGGAGATGCGGAACTCGGCGATGGTGTCGAGGTTCGGATAGGTGTTAAAAGTGGAGGCCGAACCTTCGTCGGTGTTGTTGCCGCCGTCGATCTCCCAGTTGTTGTAC
>JASHQD010000614.1 GCA_030037755.1 Terriglobia bacterium | reverse complement strand
TTGCAGATTTGGCCGTGCTTCAGCAGGAGGCAGAAGCGCAGAGCCAGGGCAGCGCATTGGCGTTTGTGACCGCGGCTTCCAGCCTCATCCATGAGCGCTTTCGTTACGTCAAGGGAGCCACTCACGTCAACTCGTCCATTGCTGATTCGCTTTCGCTCGGAGCCGGCGTGTGCCAGGACTTCGCGCATTTGCTGTTGGGAATCGTGCGCGGGCGCGGCCTGCCGGCGCGGTACGTGTCAGGGTACCTCGTGCCACGAGCCACCGCTGAGGCGGGAGCCGGAGTCGAGGAGGTCATCGGCGGACAGGCGTCGCACGCTTGGGCCGAGGTTTACCTGCCGGGACTCGGTTGGATGGGCCTTGACCCCACGCTCGGCGCGCCGGTCTCCGCGCGCCATGTTCGCGTAGCCTATGGACGTGATTATGGCGACGTGGCGCCCGTGCGGGGAGTCTACAAAGGCCACGCCGGACAGCGTCTCTCGGTCGATGTGCGCGTCCGGCCAGCACTCGACGACGCGGGTCACGAGCGACTGGTGGAGAGCGCCGCCACCCCGCCTGCCCCAGTGATCGACGAACGCGCCCAGCAGCCTGAGCAGCAGCAACAGTAAACGTTGGGCGCACGGAAGCTAGCCCCCGCACCTACAGTTCCCGCCGCACCCGAGGCTCGCGAAGTTGACGGGACAACGCCAGCTGCCTAGAATCAATGCGGAAGTGCATGCGGGCCGGTGTCCGTCCTGGACTTCAAATCCTGTGGGTCTGCTTAGGTGGACCGGTCGGTTCGACTCCGACACACTTCCGCCAGATTCGGTTGACGGCTGGCGGTTGCCGGTGGCGGCAGCCGGTTCTCGGTTATCGGTTCGCGCTCCAGAGGCAGGCAACTCCGCGGACGCTTGCGGGTTGGAAACCGGCAACCGACAAACAGCAGCCGGCTACCGACCTACAGCAATTCCTGCTCGAGTTCCTTCTTCTTGTGCTTCGGAGGCTTGCGCTTCTCGTCCGGCTGGACCTGCGAGGGCGGCGGCGTGCCGACCCTGAGGCGCGCGAGGCGCTTCACTTCTTTGGCGGCGCTGAACGGCTTCGGCTTGCGACGCTTGGCCATGATGAATCTCCAGACTGATGCCGCCTCATCGTGACCATGTTATCATGACCATGAAAAGAGGAACCATGAAAACGATGGCGGCGGGTAACTTCAAGGCCCACTGTTTGACGGTCATGGACGAGGTTAAAGCCAAGCGGCAACCTGTGCTGATCACGAAGCGCGGCAAGCCCGTGGTGAAGGTTGTGCCCGTAGATGACAAAGAGGATGACATCTTCGGCTTTCTGCGAGGCAAGCTGACCATTACAGGCGACGTAATCGCACCCGCGATCGATGACTGGGGCAATCTCAAATGATTCTCGTGGATACTCACGTGATGCTCTGGCTGGCGGGGGAGCCCGAACGGCTATCCCGCAACGCAAGAGCGGCGATTGAAAATGCGAGAGAGAGTGGCGAAGGACTGGCGATATGCGACATCAGCCTTCTGGAGTTGACGACTCTCGCCCGAAAGGGGCGAATCCGGCTTAGCGAGAGCCTGGAGTCAGCCCTGCGCGAATTCGAGGCCCGCTTCGTCGTGCTGCGGATTACGGGCCGCGCCTGCCTGCTGGCTCTTGGGCTGCCCGAGGACTACCCCGAAGATCCGGCAGATCGCATCATCGGAGCCACCGCGATCGCCGAAGGCCTGCCGCTGCTCACTGCCGATCCTGAGATTCGCCGGTGTAAAGCGGTGCACACGATCTGGTGACGGCCTCCAATTCTATCGTTTCAGCGCATGCAGCAGTTGACGCGCCGCAATCAGAATCGGATCCCACACGCTCGAGAACGGCGGCGCGTAGCTCAAATCAAGCTGGTAGACCTGCTCCGCGGTGAATCGCGCGTGCAAAGCTGTGGCGAGCACGTCGATGCGCTTGGCCACTCCTTCCGGTCCGGCCATCTGCGCGCCCAGCAGGCGTCCCGTTGAGCGATCCGCGATGAGTTTCACCAGGATGTCCTGACCGCCGAGGTATCGCGCACGCGCGGCGGCGCGGACCACCGCTTCGGCGGTGTGGAATCCGGCTTCAGACGCCTCCGCAGCGCTCAATCCGGTGCGCGCAACCTCCAGGCCGAAGACTTTCACAACCGCCGTCCCCACGATGCCGGGGAATCGGGCGCGTCCGCCAGCGGCGTTCTCGCCGGCCACGCGACCCTGCTTGTTGGCCGTGGTGCCGAGAGGCACGTAGGCTCGGCGGCCGCTGACGAGATGCAGCGCGTCGGCGCAATCCCCGGCCGCGAAGACGCCCGCGGCGCTCGTTTCCTGATACTCGTTCACCGCGATCGCGCCGCCCGCGCCCAGTACGATTCCTGCTTCAGACGCGATCCCCACGCGCGGACGCACTCCGGTGGCCAGCACCACGCAGTCGGCATCGAAGCTGCCGCCCTCGGAGTGGACGCGACGCACGGTTCCCGCCGCTCCGCCCGGTCCGGCGAGATGCATGTCACCGGCCAACGCCAGCACCTTCGCGCCGGTCACCACCTCGACTCCGTTGCGCGCGAGTGTTTGCCGGATCACTTCGACGACCTCGGCATCGGCCGCCTCGAACAGGTTCGGACCGCGTTCGACCATCGTCACCCTGCGCTCCGGAGTCTTCAGCGCCTCCGCCATTTCGAGCCCGATGTAGCCCCCGCCGATGATCACGGCGCGCCGAGCGTCCGCGGATTCGAGATGGCGTTTGAGCGCGATGGTGGACTGGAGTGTGTTGACATTGAACACGCCGCCGAGCGATAGCCCTTCGATTCCGGAGGGCGCAGGCTCGGCCCCGGTGGCGATCACCAGGCGGTCATATGCCACTTCCTCGGGAGCGCCGCCCGGCGCGAGCACGGTCACACGCCGGCGGCTCGTGGAGATCTCGATCACTTCGTGATGCGTGAGAACGTCGATCTCGCGTTCAACCCGGAAGAAGTCCGGCGAGTGGATTCGCAGGCCGTCCTCATGCGGCACCAGTCCCTCGATGTAATAAGGCAGGCCGCAGTTCGAATAGGAGATGTCCGGACCCTTCTCGTAGACGCGGATCTCCATCCAGCGGTTCTGACGACGCGCCTGGCTGGCGGCGCTCAGTCCGGCGGCCACACCTCCGATCACAATGAGTCGCTCTCGCGCCATGGTTATGAAGGTGGTGTGGGCGTGGTTGACGGCGGGGGCACGGCCGGTGTGGGCTCGGTCTTTGGCTTTGGCGGCACGGTGGGCGGAATCGGCTGCAGGTTGGGCGGCGGCAGAGGAGGCGGCTGCTGTGGCTTGGTTTCCTCTTCGGCCGAGCAGGATATCAGGGGCTCCACGAGCTTGACCACGACCGCCTGGTAGGGATCGACCATGGCCGGCTGCTCCCAGATAGCCTGCACGTCGCCGGCGCGTCCGTAGGCTATAACCATATACGTCCCGGGCCGCACCTGGGGCAGCATGAAATAGCCGTCGGCGTCAGTGGTGGCCGTGGGCGGTGTGTGGCCCGCATCCGCGCTGGCCTTGGCGGCATCCATCAGCGCGCCTTGCATATTGGCCAGGCGCTTGGAGCAGGTGGCATCGGGGTCCTTCTGGAGATGTTCGAGGACCTGCTTGCCGGCGGCGGTGTCGATCACCACAATGCTCGCGCCCGGCGCCGGCGCGCCTTCGGATCCGGTGGCGAAGATCACGCGTCCTGCCATTTCACCGCTGTTATAGACCGAGTTCTTGTTTTCGCCATGGAGCTTGTGCTCCACCCGGATAACATCCGTGTTCCGCTTGCAGGATGCAGTCAACGAGATCGCCAGCGCAAGAAGCGGTGCAACGATTTTCGAAATAAACGGCTCGGCTATTCTCACGTGCTTTAATATTGAAGCGGCCTGGGCGCTCCGCGCAGGTTGCTGCAAGAGGCTCTTATGCCTGTCATTCTGGGCGCAGCGAAGAATGACGGTCTGGCCCTTCCGGCATTCTCCTGGATTAGTTCAGAAAATACGTGCGATACAAAGTATCTCGTTTAATGGGCCGGTAGCCCGCATCGCTGATCAATCGGCGTAATGCTTCCTCGCTCGACTTGTTGCGGCAGCCCGCCGCATAGACCACGTTCTCTTCGATCAGGATGCTGCCCACGTCATTCGCGCCGAAGCGCAGCGCGATCTGGCAGATCTTGTGGCCGGGCGTGAGCCAACTCGCCTGCACATTCGCAATGTTGTCGAGGTAGAGTCGCGCGACGGCCAACGTCTTCAGATACTCGACCGCCGAAACCTCCTCCTTCACGAAGCGCCCGAGCGACGTGTTTTCGCGCTGGAAAAACCAGGGAATAAACGCCGTGAAGCCGCCGGTCTCTTCCTGCAGGCGATAGATGCGCTCGAAATGATTCACCCGATGCCGGAGCTCCTCACCGCAGCCGAACATCATGGTGGCGGTGGTGAGCAACCCGACGCGATGCGCCTCGCGATGCACCTGGAGCCACTCCTCGGTGTTGCATTTCAGCCGCGCGATCCGGAAGCGAACCTCGTCATCGAGAATTTCGGCGCCGGCGCCCGGTATGGAATCTAGCCCGGCGGCTTGCAAGCGCAGCAGTACCTCGCGCACGCTCAGGCGTTCGATGTCGGCGATGTTCAGAATCTCCGGCGCCGACAGGCAATGCAGATGCAACTTCGGATAACGCTGCTTCAACGCCGAAAGCAGCCCCGTGTAGTAGTCGAGCTTGAGATCGGGATGCAATCCGCCTTGCATCAGGATACCGGTGCCGCCGAGCGCCAGCGTCTCATCGATCTTCTGGCAGATGGATTCAAACGGCTGCAGGTATCCTTCCGGCGACCCGACGGGGCGATAGAACGCGCAGAAAGAGCAGTATTCCGTGCAGACGTTCGTGTAGTTGATGTTGCGGTCGATCTGGTAAGTGACCACGTTGCCCGGATGGACGCGCTGCCGGAGCGCGTCCGCTTCCATGCCGAGACCGATCAGGTCGTCGGAACGGAGCATGTCGAGAGCTTGGTCGGGGGCTAGGCTCATACTCGAAACGGGAAATTCGAAACTCGAAAATCGCTTCCTTAGTTTAGAGACTTCCAGGCACTTCCTGACGAGAGGCTGCTCAAGCCTCCAATGGCTATTTTAGCAGTTGGCCCGTCAGCGCGCCAGAATTCGGGTAGTGGTGTCATTGCTTAATCTAAGGGGCCTTACCGGCGCTTCGGTACTTTGCCAATCCGGGAATCACCGGCGGCGATGAGTTCGCACGCGCGTAGCGCTGCCTGCTCGAAATCGGGCGCGTCGGCCGGAAGCACCTGCCAGCCGGTTACGCGTTTGCCCAAAACTTGAATGGATCGCATGTTCGGGAACTCACGGCGCAGACTTTCGTGATGCTGGTGGCTGGTGGCAAGCCAAACGCCGTTGTCTGCCGGAAACTTTGCCTTGTCGCGCAGAAAAAGCACGATCTTGTCTCGAACGTAAACCGCCAGGCAGCCGAACATGGGGCGCGTGCGTGGCGACAGTGCGGCCATCGCGTCGAGCACGAACTCATAGGGCACCGCTCGGCGCGGCTTGGCGGTGAGTGGTGCGTCCTCGGGCAGGAAAAGCGTCCGGCTCCGGCGAGCTTTCGACTTCACAATCGGGATGATAGCGCATTTCGAGGGCTGCGACGGTCGAGCGGGTTGTCGGCGCCAGCGATTGTGCCAGGGGTCGGAAGTCAGAAGTGAGAAGACAGGAATCAGAAGTCAGAAGTCAGAAATCAGTAGGCAGAAGGCGGACTGGTCCTCCCGCTACGCCTCCCGGTTCCGTGAAGGCCTGTTTGCCCAGCGTGGTGCGCGTGGACTGTCGGCTGGCACAGGACTCGACAAAGCCTCAGATTAGATTTAATCTAAAGTATTAATGGACAGCGAGGCGATCAAGAAATGCCTGGAAGGCAGCGGGCTGCGCTGCACGCCGCAGCGTTACGCGGTGATGGCATTCCTGATCGAGCATCGGGGTCATCCCACGGCTGCGGAAATCTTTGAGGGTGTGAATCGCGTCGATCCGGGCTGCTCAAGGGCGACGACGTACAACAATCTGCGGGACCTTGTCGAAGCGGGTCTGGTGCGCGAAGTGGCCGTCGAGGGCCGTGCCGCGCGATTCGATGCCAAGGGCACGCGGCACCACCATTTTATCTGCGATCGCTGCGGCAACGTTGAAGATGTGGAGTGGTACGACGTGCCCGGGCCTGCCTCGAAATCTCTTGGCAAGCGGATTCTTCGCCAATCCGAAGTTATTTTCCGGGGACTCTGCGCGAAATGTGCTCCTCGGTACGCGACCGGCAGCGCCGGGCTTTAGCCGGGCACGGTGCCGCCCTCAAGGGCGGCGCTACGCAGGCGCTACGTAAAGGATTTTTCATCCCCGCCCGCGCGGCGGGCCGCAATTATGAAAATGGAAAAATAGGAGGACGTAAACATGGGAATTCAAGTCACTACGGTCGGGGGAGCTGCTCCTGCCAAGGAGCAAACCCCGTCAACGGAAAGCAAGTGCCCGGTAGCGGGAGAGGCGGGCCGGCACACGTTCACGAATGCAGACTGGTGGCCGAATCAACTGAACTTGAAGCTCCTGCACCAGCACTCCAACTTGTCCAATCCGATGGACAAGCAGTTCAATTACGCTGAGGAATTCAAGAGCCTCGACCTGAACGCCGTCGTCAAGGACCTTCAGGCGATGATGACAGCGTCGCAGCCTTGGTGGCCGGCGGATTACGGACACTACGGGCCGTTTATGATTCGCATGGCGTGGCACGCCGCAGGTACCTACCGCATCGGCGACGGCCGCGGCGGGGCAGGCTCGGGGACGCAACGATTTGCGCCCCTCAACAGCTGGCCGGACAACGTAAACCTCGATAAGGCGCGCCGGCTGCTCTGGCCGATCAAGCAGAAGTACGGCCGGAAAATCTCCTGGGCCGACCTGATG
>JASHQD010000613.1 GCA_030037755.1 Terriglobia bacterium | reverse complement strand
CACTTAGTCGGGAGGGAACATTTCGACGACGAAACCACATGCCAGCGTTTCTGCAACTGCCAGCCCGTTGGCACTCTCGTTTCGCGCTCAAGACGCCTCGGCGGCGATAAGGCTTTTCCTATCACACGCATCCGCATGGCGGCATTTTCGGAGTGCGAAATGCTTTGCGTGGAATCGCTGTGGTGGTTCGAGTCGATCGCCCGAGGTTGGGCACCAGGCGCGACGCAGATAGATAAAGGGAGAAAATCATGCCACATATCGACGGCACCGGACCGAATCAAGCCACGTTGACGCCGTCCGAAAACGTAGCAGCCAACAATGCCGAACCTGATAAGGTGCCCGCGCCCGGGCGAGCCTCGGTGTCATCTTCGTCGACCTCGTCCGCCCGGTCAACCGGGCTCGAGCACCCTTCGGGGCAACCTGCTAAGCCAAGATGGCAAAAGTACGTCACCCCGCTCCTGGTCGTTCTGCTCGCAATCGCCCTGGTGGCCACCATCACGCGGAACTGGAATGCGTGGGAAGGTGGTCGAGTCGATCAGGTCACGGACGACGCCTATGTGCGCGGAGACATCACGCCGCTCGGTACGAAGGTGGCAGGCATCGTTCGGGAGGTCAAGGTCTCCGACTACCAAGAGGTGCGCAAGGCCGACATCCTTTTAGAACTCGAGGACGACGATTACAAGGCCCAGGTGGCGCAGGCAAATGCGGCGGTTGCAGCCGCAAGAGCTGCCATTGACGACAACCGGCGGCAGCGCGAGGTTGAAGATTCCCGGATAGCTCGTGCGCTCGCGGGAGTTGACGAGTCAACCGCTGAGATCGCGGCCGCCGAGGACGCCATCGCGGCGGTACAGGCCGATGTCGTCCGCACTCAAAAAGAGCGCAAGCGGCAGGAGGCTCTCCTGCAAGTGCAGTCCGCCACCCAACAACAGGTCGAGCAGGCTGTGGCCGACGAGCAGCGATTTGCGGCCCAGCTTGCAAATGGCCAGGCAGGTCTCACGCAGGCAAAAGCACTCTTGGCGAGCAATCAACTCGCAGTGGAGGCCGAGAAGCGCACTAAGGCAGTTCTTGAGTCGCAAGAAGTTCAATTGACAGCCGACTTGCAGGCCAAGGAAGACGGATTGACAGTTGCGAGAGTCAACCTTGGATATACGACGATCGCAGCCCCTGACGACGGCACGGTGGGTGAGAGGCAGGTGCGGCCGGGGCAGTTGGTATCTCCCGGAACAGAGGTTATCCCTTTCGTAAGCAAGATCAAGTGGGTGGAGGCGAACTATCGCGAGACCCAGCTTACGAACATGAGAGCCGGCGATTTAGCTGAGCTTCGCATCGATGAGTATCCAGGACAGGTCGTCCGCGGCAAAGTCGCCGAGATCGCGCCGGCCAGCGGTTCCCAATTCGCTCTGCTGCCGCCCGATAATGCCACGGGCAATTTCACCAAAGTGGTGCAGAGAATCCCGGTGAAAATCGCGCTGGATGATTCGAGCATTGCAGCCGCGTTGCGTCCAGGACTTTCGGTCGTCGCCACTGTTCGCACCAACCATTAAGCAGAACGCATATGGCCACTTCGGCTGCGATCGCACAACCCGCACCGAGACAGATTGTCCGCGCGCTGGTATGCGCAGCGCCGGCTGAGCTGTCGAAGAGCCCCCTGCTCGGAATTTTAGGTGTGGTCCTGGGCGCGGGAATTGTCACACTGGCCGGCCGCATGCTTACCCTCGGCCTTGCCGATCTCAAGGGCCATGTGGGGATGAGTTACGACGCGGGCGCCTGGATCGGCAGCGCCTTCAACATCGCGCTCATGTTCATCGGGCCTTTTACCGTATACCTGGGCGCTTTGATGGGGCCGCGCAAAATCCTGTTTGGCGCGGCGACGGCGTTCGCGGTCATCAGCGCGTTTCTTCCCCTCATCCACAATCACAGCCTGCTTATCGTGGCGCTCGTTCTGGCTGGGCTGACGTCGGGCACGTTCTACCCGTTGACGCTCACCTTCGCGCTGCGCAATATTCCGCCGCGGTTCCTTCCCTACACCGTCGCGTGCTATGCGGCCTGCGTGGATGGCGCGGTGAACATCGCGCCAAGCCTGTACGGCTGGTTTCGTGACAATCTCTCGTGGCAGTGGATGTTCTGGAGTTCGTCGGTGATCACCCTGGTCATGATGGCGTGCGTTTATTACGGAATACCCGCATCGCCCGCAACCGGGAAATCCGGAAAGGCGCCCAGCTTCGAGGGATTCCTGTACGCTAGCGCAGGATTTGCGATGTTGTTTGCTGCGCTCGATCAAGGCGAGAGGCTCGACTGGTGGCGGTCCGGAATCTTCACTGCATTGTTCGCCGGCGGGTCATTCTTTTTGTTGTGCTCGCTGGTGCGCCGCCTGCGCGGCCCTAATCCGTTGGTCGATCTGCCGTATCTCCGGGAGTGGAACACGCTGGTGCTCGGGGTAGGACTGATCTTTTTCCGGTTTGGCCTGCTGGGCACGGTCATCCTGATTCCTCAGTCGCTGGCCATACACGGATTTGAGGCGGATCAAATCGGCCCCTCCGTGATCTGGACCGCCGCCCCGGTGCTTATCCTCACCGTCGTCGCCGCACTCCTGCTGCTCGCGAGGGTGGATCCACGTTTGTTGATGGCTGTGGGCTTCGCTTGTATGGCGCTCGCGGCCTGGTTGAACGCCGACCTGACGAGCGCCTGGTCAGCCTCGAACTACTATCGCACCGAGTTATTGATGGGCGTGGGGCAGGCTTTTGCGTTCATCGGTTTGGTGGCGAGCATTATCCTCCAGGCCATCTTTTCCGGAGGGTTGTCGAAGCCTCAGTGGGTTCTCACGTTCTCCGCTTTCTTTCACGTTCTTCGGCTCTTCGGCGGACAGATCGGGGTCGCTTTCATGACCCATTTCGTCGCGCAGCGTGAGAAGTTGCACTCCAATCTCCTCGGTCTGCACGTGCAGCGCGGGAGTTGGATCACGGACCGCAACATCCGGGGGCTAGGGGCTGGATTGTTCTCGAAATCAGCCGGGCTGGGTGCCGCAGGTGGCCGGGCCGTGGAACTCATCGCCAAGAGGACGCAGCTTCAGGCTTACACGCTGAGCATCATTGACGGTTTTTACTTGCTGGTGTGGGCGTGCACCATCGCTCTGCTCCTGATCGCCTTGTTGCGCAAGGAGCCACTGGACTACGGCGACGTCGGCTCCATCACGTGCTGACGGGCCGCGCCCGCACCTCAGGAGGCGAGGCATGGATTCTTGTCATTACTTTCGCCGCAGAATGCATCGCAAGCGACAACGGCGCGCAGAGGACAGGACCCCAACGATGGCGATGTTTCTCGCCGCTGCCATCGTCGCGCTTACCGCCGGGGTTACGGTCCGAGCGGCTGACGTCAAGAGGCTTACCATGGCGGAGGCCGTAGGGCTCGCGCTGAAGCAAAACCGCAATCTGAAGATCGCGCGTTTCAAAGTTCAGGAGGCCCAGGAGGAGAAGGCCGGCGCCAAGTCGCAGTACTTCCCGATACTGAAGAACGAAACGAACGTCCTTCACCTCACCGAACTGCAAGACATCGATATCCCCGCCGGGGCCTTTGGCACGATTCCGCAAGTCGGGCCTTCTCCGCCGCACGACCTATTCATCGATCAGGGCAAGACCAATCTCCTCGGAACCGGCACGTCGCTGAGTCAGCCCCTCACTCAGCTGCTTCGCGTCCGTCAGGCGAACAGAGCCGCGGAAGCCGACATTGCATCCTCCCAGTCCGAGGCCAGAAACACGGAGGTTGAGGTGGCGTTGAAGGTCCACCAGCTGTACTACGCCCTTCTGGTGGCCCAACTCAACAGGCAGGCGGCGGAGCAACAGATGCAGTATGCGGATGAGGAACTCCGCGAGAGCGCCAACGATGTTCAGAACGGATCCGCGTTGAAAGTGACCGAGATCAGCAGCCAGGCTAGCGAGCTCGAGTCGAAGCAAACCGTACTCACGGTCGATCTTCAGATCGACGACTTGGATGCACAGTTTGACGACTTGCTCGGGCTCCCCGTGGGGACGAAGCTGGAACTCGACCCGGCTGTAAAGACAGACTTCACCATCCCGCCGAAAGATCAGTGCCTGCACATGGCTTGGGCGCAGAATCCGGATATCCGATCGGCCGAGGCTTCGGTATCGAAGGCGAGCGCCGGTGTGGGCGCGGCCCGCACGAAGTTCATCCCTGACGTTACGGTTTATGCCAAGTACAGCTACCAGGATGGAATCCCATTTCTTGTGCACAACTTCGGTACATTCGGCGTGACCATGCAATACGACATCTTCGACTTTGGAAGGCGGCGCGCTGAAGTCCGCGAGGACGAAGTCCAACTACGTGAAGCCGAGGAAAACCTCGAGCGCCTGAAGGACGAAGTCGCAGTCCAGGTGGAGCAAACCTATAACAAACTTCAGCGCACGAAAAGTATGGTTGAGGTTGCCCAGCAGGTCGTGGCTCTGCGCACCGAGGGCGAGCGGCTGGCGTCGAATCAGGTCGAGCACGGCGTTGTGCTCGTTTCGGAGCAGCGCAAAGCGAGTTCCCAGGTGTACCAGGCTCAGGCTGACCTGCTGCAGGCGAGCCTGGCCTATGTCGAGGCGCGCGCCGAACTCGATCAAACCCTCGGGGTCGTGTCGCAGTTTTGACATTCATCGGTGCGGGCACTCCAGCGATTGAAGATGTTCATTCCGCTTCTCACTGCCTTGAGTGCGGCTTCTGCGAGCCTGTGTGGCCAAGCCGTAATGTCGCACTCACTCCCAGACAACGCATCGTTCAACACTTCAGGAAGATGCAGCACTCCGCTGGTGCCGAAGAAGTTGCCCTCGACGTGGCCAGGAAGTGGGCCGAGGTGGAAAGACTGGCGCGTCTTGGTGTCAAAGCGGCCGATGTCGTCGAGACCATAACCAGTCACATCTGCTTGAGGCCGACGTGGCCCGCAGCGTGGTCAGCAAGGATATGGTTCCCGCGGTAGCGGGTCCCATGCCCCAAGCCGCTCCTGTCGACCTTCCGAGAACAAGACGCGAGGGTGCCGCGGCGGTCTATTTTCCAGCGTGCATCAATCGCATCTTCGGCAGGACAACACCAGGCCCGCGTCGCCGGCTCTTCCCGAGGTGTTTGTGGCCCTCTCGGAACGGGCGGGCAAGCCTCCCTGGACCCCCGGCGACGTGCGGGGTCTTTGCTGTTCGACGCCGTGGAGCTCCAAAGGCTACAAACGCGGGCAGACATGGATGTCTCAACAAATGGGCGATGCGCTCTGGCGCTGGAGTGGCGGAGGGACGTTGCCGGTGGTGGTGGACGCGGCTTCGTGCACGCTCGGCCTCAAGGATGACTTGCTAGAGCATCTCGACGATGAACGCCGGGACCGGCTGAAAGTTCTCACTATCATCGATTCAATCGCCTGGTGCAAAGATCTTCTGCCCTCACTGCACATTCACAGAAGAATTCCCAAAATCCTCGTCCATCCGACCTGTTCGACCACGCACCTCAGCCTCACCGAGACGCTCCTCGAAATTGCCAAGGCCCTCGCTGAAAGCGCTGAAATTCCTCTGGGGACCACCTGTTGCGGAACGGCCGGCGACCGCGGCTTGCTAGTCTCGATGAGAACTCAGTCTGCTTCAGGGCCATTCCTCGTTGTTACAGCTCGCCCGGCCATCCGTTAGGAGACGCACCAACGGCTCGTCCCGTGCTGTGCCAAATTGTCGTCACCTGCCAGACTCTTGGCAGTCATGCTCTCGCGAGGAGCACCCCGCCGCACCGGGGTTTGCTGACTCAATCGTTCAAGCCTGCCGCCTGACGCTGGTAACTCTTGTGAATTGAGCAAAGTACCCCGGCATCATCGCGGATGTATCCCACGGTAGCCGCGATTCTGTATGCATTTTTCGGATGGAACAGGACTTGCGCTTTGTATCGCGTGCGCGATTGACAACTCCAGATTGCCGGTCGCTAGAGCACGGGAGGAAAGCATGTCGAGAAATAGCAGTGCAGCGCCCGCCGTGGACTGGCACTCCGATCCTGCAGTTGCGAGAAGCAACTCTAACACGCGCCGAATCCGGCCGATTTCGCAGGGGCCGTCAGAAGACAATCGAGGCCAGACCGTCCTGGATCCAACGAGGCAATCGCCCGAGGCCGAGCAGTTCGAAGGCGAACTGCGGGCGCGAGTGGTGGGACAAGATCGCGCGATTCGGCAATTAGCGCGCGCGTACCAAGTGTATTTGTCGGGCCTCTCCGCCCCGGGCCGCCCCCTGGCGAACCTGCTCCTGCTGGGACCCACGGGTTCCGGCAAGACGCGGATCGTGGAGGCTGCGGCCGAAGTGCTGTTTGGCACCCAGAACGCCGTGCTGAAAATCGACTGCGCGGAATTTCAGCACAGCCACGAAATCGCCAAGCTGATCGGCTCACCGCCGGGATATCTGGGCCATCGCGAGACCCAGCCCCTGATCACCCAGGAGCGCCTCGAACAGCACTATAACGAGAAAGCCAGACTGTCCCTGGTCCTGTTCGATGAGATCGAAAAGGCCAGCGATGCTGTGTGGCAGTTGCTACTGGGTATTCTGGACAAGGCCAGCTTAACGCTGGGCGATAACCGCCGCGTGGACCTCTCTCGATCAATCATCTTTTTGACTTCGAATCTCGGTTCGGACGAAATCGGCAAGCTGGTCAGGGGACGCCTGGGCTTCACTTGCGGCCCTCGGGAAAGAGCCGAGGATCTCGACCAGAAGATTTACAAAGTGGCCCAGGAGGCGGCGCGGCGCAAGTTCTCCCGCGAATTCATGAACCGCATCGATAAGGTGATCGTCTTTCGCGCGCTCGGTCCCGATCATCTGGACCAAATCCTGGACATCGAACTCGCACGGATTCAAGAGCGGATCGCCGGGGCGGATAGCGATCGTGCCTTTGTCTTCCAGTGCACGCCGAAGGCGCGCGAGTTTCTGCTCCGTGAGGGGACTGACGTGGAGTTTGGCGCTCGCCACCTCAAGCGGTCCATCGAGCGCCACCTGGTGTTTCCGCTGTCGAACGTCCTCGCCACGGGTCAGATCGAGTTCGGCGACCTGGTCACGATCGACTTTAACCCGGAAGTATCGAAGCTGACGTTCCGGAAGAAGAGGCGCGGTGCGTTAGCTGATTACGAAACGAGAAGCGATTCGGAAGCTAATTTGGGAAAGTCGGGGTTTTCGTGGCCGCTGCCAGTATTCGCGACTTCCAGGGTAGCTTAAGGAACCGGCGTAAGTAGTGGTCTTTCGCTGCAGAAAATGAGGACGATCTTATGTATCTGTTTCTCGAATGTCTGACTGTACTGGGTCTGGTGGCAGTGGTTGCGATGCTGCTGTTTGCGGGCTGTGTGGTCCTGATGGCGGCCGCCCAGGGAATGGCTGCAATTTGGCGCACCGTACGCAAAACTGCCGGACCGGCAACAGATCAGGAGGCGGCGCTGTCACTGGCGGGCGAGGCTCAATTCGAGAACCTCGGCACGCTAGCTCAGTGACGCGATAGACGATCAGGAGGATATCTTGGAAACTCGTTTGGATCAAAGTACCGCCGGTGGCCAGGTCCGCTTACCTCGCATCGGAATCAGCGCCGACCAGGAGACCCTGACCCGCGTCTTCCAGTCGCAGCGAACGCGGCTCTTCTGTGCCGCTTTACGATTGCTCGGCAACGCCGAGGACGCCGAAGACGCGGTGCAGGAAGGGTTGCTATCTGCTATTCGCCATCTCAATCACTTTGAAGGCCGGGCCAGACTGTCAACCTGGCTCACACGCATTGTCGTGAACGCAGCATTGATGCGCCTGCGAAGGGCGAGAGGGCGTAAATTGGAGCCGATCGATGCACCCGGCGCGCAGCAGGACCGGGCCCCTCTCTCCGAACTGCTGGTCGACCGAAGTCCGAATCCGGAGGAGGTCTGCCTGCAAAGGGAGCGACGCCGGATTGTAAACCAAGGACTAAATCGCCTGAGCCGCCCGCACAGGGAGGTTCTTTTTCTTCATGATCTCAACGGCATGACGTCCCGAGAAACTGCCCAGGTATTAGGCCTCTCAGAAGGCACGGTGAAGTCACAGGTGCATCGGGCTCGGCGGCGGCTCCTACAGCAAATAAGGGGGATTCAGCAGAGTGCGGCATTAGCGAGTCCGGCTCGGACGTGATCATGAATTCGCGGTCATGAGAAAAACAATCCGCGGTCGCGGAGCTGGGAGGGCGTTCGCGCAGACTCTGAAAGCGCTTAGTAGAGTGTCAGCGAAGGTCGGTAATTCACCCTTGCGCGGCGCGCACGCGCTGTCGTCAAGCCACCGCGAACCGCCCGTGTCGGGGGCTACTGTCCCGCCTCTGTCGGAGCCAGCGCGTGGACCTCGGCAACATACCCGCCGGGGAACTCAACTACGGCTGCCGTTCGGCCGTCGGATCTGTAAGGCCCGACCAAAATCGCGACTCCAGCCGCTGTGGCTTTGGCGAGAGTGTCCGAGAGATTCGGAACCTCATACCCGGTCAATTCCCGGCCGTAGGGATAAGGGAGGTGGCCGTCGGTCGCCAGCACCGCCAGCCTGCCGAAGGCTGATTTGATACGAACGCGGCGATAGGTGTCGGCGGGCCGGCCGATTTCGATACCGGGCGCATGCGCATCGTCAGTGATCACCGTGCCTCGAGAAAAAGCCAGAAAGCTGCGAATGAAACTGTCGGCAGCGTACGTGGAGACATAGACGCGATTTTCTGGAATCGTCTCGAGCGGCTTGTAAGACGGCGCCTGGGTGTGCCAGTAGAGCTGTGTGTTCACGCCACCCGGCCACTGGATGATCGCGTCTCGCCCGATCGGATCTTTAAACGGAGTGACCGGGACGTCCGCGCCGGCAGCACGAGCGGCTCCGATGGCCGCATCGATGTCCGTCACGAGATAACCCGTCCGCTCCGCTCCAAAGGGGTATGGAACAGGGGTCGTGAACCCGAAGACGGACAGCGTTCCCGCGGGCGTAAGCACCAATTGCGACATGGTCTTGCTCGGAGTCGGCGTGACGGTAAAGACACCCTCTTTGGAAGTCGTGCCGCCCAAAGTTGCCAGGAGGCTGGCGACAAACCGGTCAAAGTCTTGCGGCGCGACATAGACGTGGGTCGTATCGTATTGCGGTCCCACCGCCAGGTCAGGCGCCGCGCCAGCGTTATCGGG
>JASHQD010000047.1 GCA_030037755.1 Terriglobia bacterium | reverse complement strand
AGACCGTACCAGCGAAGTCGGCGCCGCCGTCCGACGTTGTGCCATAGAAGTTCCCATCGGTGGCCTGGACGAGCCCTGCGAATGGCCACAGGCCGCCCGTGCAATCGCTTTCCAAGCAGAAGTTGTACAGCGTCGTCAGCGTGCCGCTTGGCGTGATTTTGAACACCATGCCCCGGTCGCTTGTCCCGCCCGAGTAGGTTGTCCCGTAGAAGTCTCCATTAGTGCCCTGGACCACCGCCTCGGGCTCCGAGCCGTCCGTGCAGGCGCTTTGTGAGCAAAAGCTGTAAATCGTCGTAAGCGTGCCACTCGTCAGACTGATTTTGAAGATGGTGCCGCACCCAGACGTACCGCCGGAACAGAAGCTTCCGGCCCCGCCGAGTTCTGTCGTCCCGTAAAGGTTTCCGTCGGCGCCTTGGACAAGCGTAGACACGGGGTAGTCACCGTCCAGGCAACCGCTTTGCATGCAGAAAGTGTAAAGTGTCGTCAGCGTGCCGCCCGGCGTGATTCTGAAAACCGTCCCGCAACCGTAGCGGTTGTCGGGGCAAAGGGTGTCGGTGCCACCTGCGGACGTTGTCCCGTAGAAGTTCCCATCGGTGGCTTCGACAAGCCCTGAATAGGGAGTATAGCCATCCGTGCAGTTAACCTGGGAGCAAAAGCTGTAAAGCGTGGTTAGCGTGCCGCTCGGGGTGATCTTGAAGACCGTGCCCCCGCTCCCCTCGTAAACCGTTGTCGACCCGCCATAGAGCGTTGTTCCGTAAAAGTTGCCATCAATAGCCCGCACGAGCCCTGCGTAGGGCTCGGCACCATCCGTGCAGGCCTCTCCGCCCTGCGAGCAAAAGCTATAAATCGGCGTGAGCTCGCCACTCGTCGGATTGATCTTGAACACCGTGCCACAGTTGTAGTTACAACCCTCGTAGTTGCTCCCCCCATTGGGCGTGGTGCCGTACAAGTTCCCATCCGTGCCCTGGACCAGCACCGCCCCTCCGGGGTAGGCCCCGTCCGAATAGTCGAACTTGTTGAGCGTGATGAAGGTCTGCGCCCGTAGGGCAACGGTTGCCGCCGCGCAGAACACGAGGGCCGCGCACACCCTCCCCCGCCAACTCGCTCGCTGGCTGCCTCGCTTGTCCCCTCGCCGTTCCTGAAAAGCGGAATTTGCTGCTGGAAGTTCAAATTGCCGATCAGAGTCGCCCATCTTCCCTCCTGAGAACGGCCAGCGGCTTTTGAGTGCGGCGGCTCGACGCCGCTTTCTTCCCGCGAGCCTGCTCGCGGCGATTGAAGGCACCTCTTTTGATTCTGTGACCTGTCCCAGCCAGCAAGCTGGCCTGATCGAAGCGGCAGCAAGTAGCCGCACTCAAAAGCCTCGCTACTGGATCACGCGGAACGGCATGTTGCTCGAAAGCGTCCCGCTGGGCGTGATCACCTGGACTGTGCCGGTGGTGGCGCCTGTAGGGACGGTGGTCGTAATCAGCGAGGGCGATTGGACCGTGAACGTCGCCGCAGTACCGTTGAACGTGACACTGGTCGCACCGGTAAGGTCAGTTCCGAGAACCTGGACGCCTTCTCCGATCTCGCCGGCAGACGGCTCGGTTTCCACAAATGGTCCCAGACCCACAGAGAGGCCAAAGACCGTGCCGTCGAAGTTCGCCCCGCCGTTCAGGGTTGTGCCGTAGAGGGTCCCGTTCGTGCCCTGAATCAGCGCTGCCTGAGGGCTATCAGCGCCCGTGCCGTAAAAGTTGAAGATAGTGGTGAAGACGGCACCTGGTGTGATCTCGAAGACGGTGCCCGACCCGCCGGCGGACGTTGTTCCATAGAAATTTCCGTCGGCTGCCTGGACCAAACCGCCATCGGGGTTAGCGCCGTCGGCATGGTCTTCGAAGCTGTAGAGTGAGGTCAGTGTCCCGCTCGGTGTGATTTTGAAGACCGTACCACAACCGTACTGAGAGCAGTTGGTGTCTCCACCCTCAGCTGTCGTCCCGTAAAAGTTCAGATCGGCGCCTTCTACCAACCCTGCGGTCACGTTGTAACCGTCGGTGAAATCGAAGCTGTGGAGCGTCTTCAGCTCGCCCGTTAGCGTTATCCTAAAAACCGTCCCGCAGCCGCCCAAGCAGTTGTAGCTGGTCCCGCCAACTGATGTCGTCCCGTAGAAACTGCCATCGGCACCCTGCGTCAGCGTCCCGTAAGGGTTGGCGCCGTCGTTGTAGTCGAAATGGTGTAACGTTGTCAGCACTCCGTGGGGAGTGATCTTGAAGACCGTTCCACAGGAGTAGCCGTTGCAGATATTGCTCTCCCCACCGTAGGCAGTTGTTCCGTAGAAGTTCCCATCGAGAGCTTGAACGAGTCCCGCCATCGGAGATTCGCCATCAACACAATTGGTCCGCGCGCAAAAGCTGTAAAGGACGGTTAGCGTACCGCTCGGGGTAATCCTGAAGACCACTCCGGCACCGTGAGCGCCACCCCCCGAGGCGGTCCCATAGAAGTTTCCATCTCGACCTTGCACGAGGCCGGCGTATGGACCGACGCCGTCCACGCAGCCGGCTTGGGAACAAAAGTCGTGAAGCGTAGTCAGCGTGCCCGTCGGAGTAATCTTGAAGACCGTCCCGCAGCCATAGGCACAGTTCCCCCCAGAACCACCCTCCTCCGTTGTGCCGTACAAGTTCCCGTCGGTGCCTTGCACCACCGGGGCCCAGGGGGCGCTGCCGTCGGTCCCGTCGAAGCTGAGCAGCGTGGTAAGAGTCTGCGCTGGCGCGGCAATCGCCGTGAGCAAGACGAACAAAAAGCTCAGTGAAACTACGAACGTCCGGTTGATTTTGTGCATGACGCTTCCCTGTTCTGCCCTATGCGACGCGCGCTGCTGATCGATACTTACCCGAGTATGGCGTCCATCATCCTCGATCCCCCCCCCCTGCTTGTCAAGGGCTCGCGTGTCGTCAAGCCGGGCTATAACCGACTTGATAGAAGAGCGTCATTGGCATCGAGTGCGGCTGCGCTTGCATTCGCGAGGAATAACTAGGCTAGATAGTATGATTAAGGTATCTTGACATTTTGCTAGGCTTGTGATATAGAGGTCACTGAAAGAAACCCTGCGATTCATGTCATTCCGATCAAGGGCAGCCACGGTTGCGAACGCTCGGAATAACACCAATCCGTTTCTTGTCATCCTGCCTGGACTGTCGACTGTCGACTTTTAACCCCCTTGGTTCCGCCTGCGCCGGGTTAGGGTGAGGAGAGGGGCTCTTTCAGGAGGTTCTTCATGCTCCGCCGCTCCCGAACCTTCGCTCCAGCCGATTGCAGCATCCGAAGCTGGCAGGAACAGGATGGGTCAAAGCTGAAATCTCCTTTGAAATCAGACGGAAGCGAGTTGACACACTTGCTCGTGCCCAAAAAACGCAGCAAGGGCGAAGAGACCAGGGACAAGTGGCGTGTGACTGGAAGAAAAAATGAAGCCCCCAGCTCCCTATTCCCTACTCCCTATTCCCTATTCCCTACTCCCTATTCGCTTTTCGC
>JASHQD010000612.1 GCA_030037755.1 Terriglobia bacterium | reverse complement strand
CGAGTACGCTGAAGAAGTCACCGCTTACCCATAATCCCTGCGCGTTACGCAGCTGGCCTCTGGGGGCGATGTTGAAGCCAGTCTCGCCCCAGGCGAAGACGCCTGAAAAAGCGTCGGGTCGATGATCGCGAATCCGTTCCCAGATCGGATTTGTGAGGACGTCGAACCAGCTCTGCGCGCTGCCCCGCAACCCTGTGGTGTCGCGTAGAAAGACTTCCGACAACTCCTGCGGGCGCGGCACCGGCAGCGTGCGCATGCGGAGCACGTCCAGCAGTTGAAAAATCGCGGTGTTGGCCCCGATGCCAAGCGCGAGCGACAGCGTGGCGACCAGCGTGAATGCCGGACTCTTCACGAGCATCCGCACGCCGTAGCGGATATCGTGCGCGAAAGATTCGATCGCTGTTCCCGCTCGGACGTCGCGCACCTGTTCCTTGACTTGCTCCACGCCGCCGAGTTCGATCACGGCTGCCCGCCCGGCCGCGTCCGGCTTCGCGCCGCTCCTGACTTTTTCGTCCGCGAGCATGGCGGCGTAGGATCGCACTTCCAGATCAAGGTCGTGATCGATGCGCTTTTTGCGGAACAGGTTTCGGAAAAGACTCGCGAGCCGCGATCGCAGTGCCACGATGCCTCCTACCGACGTTCCCCCGCATAACCGTTGTAAGCTCCGTAGAAGCGCGCGCTACTCATACCGCAGGGCCTCCGTCGGATTGAGCTTGGTTGCGCGCCGCGCGGGAATGAAGCTCGCAAGCAAAGCGACGGCGATGAGAGCCGCCACGACTGCTGCCAGTGTCACAGGATCGGCGGCACGCACGCCGAACAACAGGCTGCGCAGCAGGCGCGCGAGCGCCAGCGCCACGCATATTCCGATCGCACAGCCGATCAGCACGAGTCGCAAGCCCTGGCGAACAACCATGAGGAGCGCGTCGCGCCGCGATGCGCCCAGCGCAAGCCGAACCCCGATCTCACGCGTCCGCAGCAGGACGCTGCGCGCGAGCAACCCGTAAAGACCCAGCGCCGTAAGCAGCAGGGCGATGCCGGCAAAGCAGGCCGATAGAGCCGTCAGCATTCGCTCCTGCTGCAGATGCGCGTTCACCAGTTCGCTGAACGTATAAATGGTGGGCGCCGCCGCGAGCGGTGCCACCCGCGCCGAGGCGTCACGGAGAGCAGCAGCACCGAGGCCTGCGCCCGAGCTGCGCACGGCCAGTGAAAACTGTGTCCCTCCACCCTCTTCGTGTGAGCTCCGTTGCGCATCGTCCGCTGGGGGCAGGCTGTAAAGCATCCGCGGCGGGGCTTCGCGCAGAGATCGAAAGTGGACGTCCTCAGCGATCCCGATCACACGGCAGGCGTCCTTGGGATCAAGATCGGTGCCGTCGTTGTTGGGATCAGCGCCTCCGGAGTAGACGAACCGGCCGACCGGTTCTTCGTCGGGGAAAAAGAGCCTGGCGGCGGAAGCGCTCAGAACGCAGACGGAACTGCCGGTTTCATCGCTCTTCACGAAGGCCCGTCCCTCCAGGACTCGCGTGCCCATGGTCGCGAAATAGTCCGGCGAGACCATTTCGGGCCAAGTCTGCATGTCGGAGTGAACGGCGCCGTGCTGCCCCACAGAAAAGTAATGTCCGGCAGACCAGCCATTGTGAAGCGGCGGCATCAGCACAAGGGCTGCGGACTGCACACCCGGCGCATGCTCAACCGCCTCCAGCATTCGCCGTGCGTCCTCGGCAGCTTGCTCGCTGGTCGGTTTGGCAGCGCTCAAGTCGACGTCGGCCATCGCCAGGCCGTCACTGCGGAATCCCGTGTGCTCAAGCAGCAGGTGCAACAGCGCGCCACCCAATAACGAAGCGGCGGCCAGCAGCGTCACGCTGATTGCCACCTGCACGGGCACGATCCAGCTTCCCAGGCGCCTCGACGATGACAGCGCCTCGCCTTGTTTGAGATCGAGTGCCGGTGCGGCGCGGCTGGCTCGAAGCGCGGGCCATAAGCCCGACGTCAAAGCGGAGAGGATGGTGACCGCCGCAGCAAACGTCAGGATCGTCAAGCGCGGAGTTACGTCCAGCTGAGGCGCTTGTCCGACCTGAGCGAGCATGGCGACCAGGGCGCGCGCGGCCGTCCAGCCCAGCCAGACGCCAATGATGAGCCCGCACGATGCCAGCAGCCCGATCTCAGCGAGCACCTGCCGGAACAATCTCCTGCGCTGCGCGCCCAGGGCGCTTCGCACCGCAAATTCACGAAAGCGGCCGGTGGTCCGGGCAAGCATCAAAAGGGCCGTGTTCGCGCAGCAGAGCAAGAGAAGAAGACCAACGAGGATTTCCAAAACCAGGAGCGGGCGGCTGTAAAGGACTTTCAGGAATGAACGCCCGCTGCGGCCGCTTTCCACTCCAAACTCGAAGGGAGCGAAGAATCCGTGGAAAAATATGTGACGGGGATCGGCTTCCTCGCGCACCAGAGCACCCGTGGCTCGCAGATTCGCCTGGGCCGCAGCCAGCGACTCGCCCGGCTTCAGCCTGCCGAAGACCGTCAGCCAGAACGCGCCGGACATATGCCGCATCGGATGAGGCGCGTCGGTCACTTCTTCGAAGGATAGCGGCATGAGTATGTCTGTTGGCATTCCGGCGATCAGTCCGTCGAATCCCTCCGGCAACACGCCGATCACGGTCACCGCATGCCCGTTGATATTGAGCGAGCGGCCCACGATGCCGGGGTTCTGTTGAAAGTGCCGCTTCCAGTAGTCGTACCCGAGCAGCGCCTGATACCCGTTCGGACCGCCTCCGGTCACGTCGTCTGCGGCGCCGAAGCCGCGTCCGAGTTGAGGCTGCAATTCGAGCACGCGAAATCCGTTTCCGCTCATCAGCCCGCCGCTGGCGCGCGTCACGCTGGCATTCTCCTTGACCGCAAGGTCGGCGTTGCTCCACGCCAGCAAGTCCTGATTTACGGTCTCGTGTTTGCGGAGCGAATCGTAGGAAGGTTCGGAGAGGCCCAGGTCCTGATTGCCGTTGCGAAAGGTGTAACGCACGAGCTGCCCGGGATCGGGAACGGGCAGACTCTTCAGGATCACGGCATAGGTGAGGGTGAAGATGGCGGCATTGGCGCCGATTCCAAGTGCCAGCGTTAAAGCAGCGGCGGCGCTGAATCCCGGATTCTTCCGCAACATCCGCGCGCCGTAGCGCAGGTCCTGCCAGATCGCCTCCAGCCGGGTTCCCATACGCACCTCCCGTACTTGCTCCTTGACTTGCTCGACGCCGCCGAGATCGATCAATGCGCGGCGGCGCGCCTCCTCGGGATTCTCGCCTTCGCTGACGCGCTGATCGGCGAGCATTCCGGCATAAGCCCGCACTTCGTCGTCAAGCTCCTGCTCCACGCGCGACCGGCGGAAGAGGTTGCGAACGAGGCTGCGAATTCTTGAGGTCGATTTCATATCGGTTCTC
>JASHQD010000611.1 GCA_030037755.1 Terriglobia bacterium | reverse complement strand
TCAGTTTGAAGACCGCGCCCGCGTTGTCTGCGCCGCCCTCCCAAGTAACGCCGTATAGGGTACCTGAGTTGTCTCGCAAAAGACCGCCCCCTTGGGGCTTGGACCCATCGACGTTGTTCGCGAAGCTGTGAAACAGGCTCTCGCTGCCAGCCGCGTTCACCTTGAAGACGGTTCCGGCATTATAAGCGCCGCCACTAGAGGTCGTGCCGTACATGTTGCCGGACAAGACAGTAAGATTGCTGGCCGGTTCCGCTCCGTCGGTCTTAGTCCCCGAGAAGCTGTGCAGCACGCTCACCGTGCCGCCGGGAGTCAGCTTGAAGACAGTACCGAAGTCGTAAGCACCGCCGAAATATGTCGTGCCGTAAAGATTGCCGGCGCTGTCACGAACCACGCCCCCCCAAGGTTCCTCACCGTCCGAGTCGCTGCCCGTGAAATTATAGAGCACGCTCTCCGTCCCCGCTGCCGTTACCTCGAAGACCGTCCCGTAGCCAAGCGGGCCGAAGTTGCCTCCGTAAAGAGTGGTCCCGTAAATATTGCCGGCCGCGTCGAGCATCAGGCTCCCGAATAGGGGTTCGCTCCCATCCGATGGCGAGCCAGCAAAGCTGTGCAGGACCGTCTCAATTCCGCCGGGAGTTATCTTAAACACTGTTCCCTGCGAGAAGGCTCCCCCAGCTTTCGTCGTGCCGTAGAGATTTCCAGCTGAGTCCGGAACCAGGCCAGCCGCAGGGTTTGCCCCGTCCCCTGCCTTGCAGTCAAAGGAGTAAAGCAGGCTGTACGTTCCCGCTGGCGGCTTGCCGACGGATTGGTCGCCAGATTGTTGTAGCACGGGACCGACTTTCAGCCCCGCGTTTCCGCGGAGCGCAATCGACGAACCCAACCCTAGCATCAGCAACAGCGCGGTGGCTCGCGGTCGTAAGCGTGTCCGTGAGTGAGGGCGCCGGTTGCTGCGGCTGTCAGAGGGCAATGAGTTTACGTGCCGGAGTCTGGTGCTCATGGAAGTCTCCTTTGTTCTTTTTGTTGGTCGCCGGGAACTGGAATCCGGCGCAAAATCTATAAGGAAGCGCGCTCGCGTTTCCGCCAGATGTCGAGTCCGGCGCGCCCAAAGCCAGCAGGTCCAAAGTGGCGCGTGGCGGCGGCACTTCTCCGATCGTGTCGGCGTCGCCCGTCTCGCCGGCCAGGAGCTCATGATGATGTGAGCTGGCGTATGGGCGACCGGTGCAGTTGCGGGTTGGGCCGCGGCCAGTATTCCGCTGCAGGCTGCACCCGCGGCAGCAGCGTAGAGGTTCAGGCGCCGGCGTAAGCGGTCGGAGATCGTGCTGTTCTCTCTCGATCGCTGGATCTTCACGACTGGCTCCTCTCTTCGTGGAAGTCGATGCGTTAGCAACCTATCACGGAATCACGCGGAAATCGATGTTGCTGGTCAGTGTGCCCTTCGGAGTCACCACCTCCACCGGCCCGGTCGTGGCGCCCGCAGGCACAGTGGTCGTGATCAAGGAACTCGACTCGATAGTGAATGCAGCCGCCGTGCCGTTAAAGCTGACGCTGGTTACGCCCTCGAGGGTGTTTCCCAGAATCTTGACGCGCCTTCCCACTGGACCGGAGGTGGGCTGCGTTTCGACAAATGGACCGAGACCGGCAATCAAGCTGAAGACTGTGCCATCGCTGTCGGCCCCGCCACCGATGGTTGTCCCGTAAAGCTTGCCTGACGTGTCCTGGACCACGCCCGCCCACGGGACGGCCCCGTTCGTTGCGTCGAAGATGTGCAACGTGGTTAGCGTGCCGCCTGGCGTAATTCTGAAGACTGAGCCGCAGTTGCTTTCGGCGCAATAGCTGTAGCCCGGTCCACCCGTTGTGCCGTAGAAGTTGCCATCGGTTCCCTGGATCAGCTCCCCCAATGGAATGAAGCCGTCCGTGCAACGGCCGTTTTCGACCACGGAACAAAAGCTGTAAAGTGTGGTGAGTGCGCCGCCCAGGGTGAGTTGGTAGACGGTTCCGTAGCCGTCGGCCCCTCCGTAACCGGTTGTGCCGTACAAGTTCCCGTTCGTGGCCTGGATCATCCCCGCGTACGGGTAGTCACCGTTCGAGCCGTCGAAGGTCTGCAGGGTGGTCAGCGGGCCCGTAGGGGTAATCCTAAAGATCGTGCCATCCTCGCCCGCCCCGCCGAAGCTTGTGCCGTAGAAGTTGCCGTCGCTGGCTTGGACCAGCGCCGCGGTGGGGTAATTGCCGTCCGCGCATCCGGGTCGCGAGCAAAAGCTGTAAAGAATTGTCAGGATTCCGGCGGGAGTAATTCTGTAGATAGTGCCACAACCGTAGTTGGTCCCCTCTAATTCACACGAGTTGGTGCCGCCTAATTGCGTAGTGCCATAGAAGTTCCCGTCGCTTGCCTGGATCAGCCCCGATCGCGGGCCGTTTCCGCAGCTGCTTGAGGAGCAAAGGTTGTCGAGCGTGGTCAGTGCGCCGCCGGGGGTGAATCTGAAGACCGTGCCACAGCCGCCGTAAAAGCAGCCGGTATTGGCCCCGCCACCTTCCGTGGTTCCGTAGAAATTGCCATCGGTGGCCTGGATCAGCCCGCCGTAGGGGTTGGCGCCATCCGTGCAACCGGCTTCGGAACAAAAGCTATAGAGCACCGTCAGCGTGCCTCTCGGAGTGATTTTGAAGATCGTGCCGGCACCATTGGCGCCACCCGCCGACGTTGTCCCGTAGAGGTTGCCATCGGTGGCCTGGATTAGCGCGGCCGTGGGCAGTTCGCCGTCCGTGCCATCGAAGCTGTGCAGGCTGGTGAATATTTGCGCAGGCAAGGTAATCGCCGTCGCAGCGCAGACTAGAACGGCGAAGCAGATCCGCCTCGCCCAGTGGAGTTTACTCATGGTACTCTCCTTGGCTCTGAAGATCTTGGTTCGTGCCTGATCTTCGCGAGCTTTATCGTCTTAAGGCTCCGCATTCGAACCCGAAGTGCCGCGCTCTGGAACGGTAGCGGCGCCGCCCGCCGCGGCCTGCATGCGTTTGTATATCCATTTCATAGACCACATCTAGTCGAGCGTGTTGATCAACGTGCCCGACGAGTTGTACACAGTGATGTTGTTGAAGATC